>ML214220.1:0-2845 GCA_004366195.1 Actinomycetota bacterium | reverse complement strand
CCGGTTCCTAGGCGTGAACTACCGGGCCGACCGCGCGGCGGCCCGGGCGTACGAGGACGAGTTCGGGATCACCTACCCGAGCGTGTTCGATCCCTCCGGCCAGCTGGCCTTCAGCTACGAACTCATCGGGCTCCCGACGACGTTCGTGATCGCGCCCGACGGCAGGCTGGTCTACAAGTTCACGGGGAAGATCGATCGGGCGATCCTCGCCCGGGCCCTCGACGACGTGCTCTCGGGCGAGGTGGCGTGAGCGTCCTCGGGCCCTTCGCCCTGGCCCTGGTGGCGGGGGTGCTCTCCTTCAGCTCCCCGTGCTGCCTCCCGCTCATGCCCGGCTACCTCGCGTACGTGAGCGGGGTGGCGGGGGAGCAGGTGGGGACGGTGGCCGTTCGGCGCAGGGTGCTGGGGTCGGCGCTCCTGTTCGTCGCGGGCTTCACCGCGGTGTTCACGCTGCTCGGCGCCACCGCGTCGCTCGGCGGAGGGCTCCTCCTGCGGAACCGGGATCTGCTGACCCGGGGAGCGGGCGCCTTCGTCATCGTCATGGGGCTCGCCACGATGGGCTCATCCGGGCCGGGATCCTCCAGCGCGAGCGCCGGTTCGATCTGCGCCGCATCAGGTCGGGGCCGGCGGGCCCGGTGCTGGCGGCGATCCTGACGGCCGCCGCGGCCACGCAGACCGCGGTCTGGGGCGCTTCGCTCCTGTTCGTGTACTCGCTCGGGCTGGGGATCCCGTTCCTCCTGCTCGCCCTGGGCTACGCGCGGGCGGGCTCGGTCTTCGGGTGGCTCCGTCGCCACGGGGCGGCGATCGAGCGTCTCGGGGGAGGGGTCCTCGTGGCGATGGGGATCCTCATGGTGACCGGGACCTGGATCCGGCTCTTCACGCCCCTCCTGCGCTGGTTCGCCCGCAGCCAGTGGCCCCCGCTCTGATCCGGTCCTCCCTCGGGGCGCCCCGGGGATCAGAGGACCGGGGCCGCCCCGTGCTGGGCGTGCCAGGGGAGATGCCCTTCGGCCCCGGCGTCCACGGCGAGGGCGCGACCCACCGACCAGGCGGCGCCCTGCAGGGCGAGCACCGCGACGCCGAGCGACACGACGGCGAGCACGAGCCCGCGGGCGCCCCCCGGGGCCCCCTCGCTCGTGAGCCGGCGCACGCGGTAGGCGAGATCGCCGGACCCCATGCCGGGGACCGGATGGGCGCCGGTCAGCCGGAGCCTGGCGACGGATGCGAGGGCCTCCGCGACGACGAGCGGGTCCCCGACCGTCTCGGCCGCCTCGGCATCCGCGGTCGCCTCGAGCGCGGTGGCCATGTAGGCGACGGAGAGCCGGACGCTCGGGACGAAGCCGAAGGCCCGGGCGATCGCGTTCGCGACGAAGAGCACCAGGGTGTGACGGCGCCGGGCGTGCGCTCGCTCGTGGGCCAGCACCGCCCGTCGCTCCCGGTCACCCAGGGAACGGAGGAGCCCCACGGAGAGGACGGTCCGGGGGCGCAGGAGGCCGACCGTGTAGGCGATGGGCTCGTCGGCGGGCAGCACGCGGACGTCCGGGTCGGCCCGACCCAGGTACCGACGCGTGGCGATCCGCTCCCCCGGCAGCTCGCCCCGCGGCGGTCTCGCGCGGCGGGCGTCCCGGAACGTCCGCGCCCATGCGGTCGTGGCCCGCGCCAGGAACCCCAGGAGGACGACCGCCGCGACGACCGACGGCCAGTGTCCCGAGGGGTGGGCGAGCAGCCGGGCGGCCGCGCCGACGCAGGTCTCCACGACGTTCGCGGGCTCCGGCGCGACCATGGCCACGAGGAGCCCCACGAACGCCGCGCTCATCCCGAGCAGCGAGAGCAGCCCGAACCAGAAGAGGACGCGCGGCGTCGCCCTCGCGAGCAGCGTCCCCCGGGCCAGGTGGGGGAGCGCCAGGAAGGCCAGGAGGGTCCCGCCGGCGAGGACGAGCCTCATCGCCCGCGGTCGGAGCCCCGCGCTCGCCTCGCCTCGCGCACGAGCCGTTCCAGCTCCTCCAGGTCGCCCTCGTCCACGCTCCGGACGAACCCGAGGAGGACGGAGCGACGGTCCTTCGCGCCGGCCAGCACCTTCCGCACCAGCTGGGCGGCGTGCTCCTCCCGCGTGGCCCGCGGCTCATAGAGGTAGGCCCGCCCCACCCGTCGACGCTGGAGGAGCCGCTTGCGCCAGAGCCGGTCGATGACGGTCATCACGGTCGTGTAGGCGAGGCCCCGGCGGGTCCCCACCGCCCCGTGCACCTCGCGAACGGTCACGGGGCCACCTCGGTCCCACACGAAGTCCATCACCGCTTGCTCCAGCGGCCCCAGCTCGATGACCCGCCTCGTCAGCATCGCCTCCCGGCGGCCGATGCTAGCCGAACCGGCGGTGGAAGGTGTGGGGTTCGGGAGGCGTCGGCATCCCGGAGATCTCCGCCGCGGAGGCCGGGTGGGGGCCTCACCCGTAGGCGACGCGGGCGATCTCCTTCCCCCGAGCGTCGAGGGCGATAGCCTCGCCCGGGGCGTTGAGGTCCCAGAGCACGAAGCAGAGCGGTTCGCGGAGCGTGGAGGCCAGGCACTCGGGCGGACCGCCGGCGCCGGCGCCGGGGCCGGGCGAGGTGAACGCGATCCCGGCGACCTCCGCGGTCGTGGCTCCGAACACGAGGACGGCCTCGCTCGCGTCGGTTGGACAGTCGAACGAGGCGAGCTGCAGCGGCGGCGCGCCGGGGCCCGTCTCCGCCATCAGCTCGACGAGGAGCTCGCCATCGCGCGAGACCAGCGCGAGCCGCTGGTGACCGGGCCCGACGGTCCAGCGCTCGAGCGTCCAGAAGCACTCGTTGAGCCTCCCGCGGAACAGCACCTCCTCGGG
>SIRV01000365.1 GCA_004366195.1 Actinomycetota bacterium | reverse complement strand
GCGGCCGTGGAAGGTGACGCGCTCCCCCGCCAGGAGGCGGCGCACGATCGTGAAGGCCTCCTCGAAGCGGTCCACGCGGTGATCGAAGGGGAAGCCGAAGGCCTCGAACTCCACCCGGTTCCACCCAGCCCCGATGCCGAGCACGAGCCGCCCCCCGCTCACCTCGTCCACCGTGGCGGCCATCTTGGCGAGCATCGCCGGCGCATGGAACGCGGTGCTCGCGACGAGCGGGCCGAGGGCGACGCGCCGGGTCACGGCGGCGAGGGCGGAGAGCATCGTCCACGCCTCCCACGGCCCGCGCTCGGGACGGCCGTCCCCGCGGTAGAGCAGGTGGTCGCCCATCCAGATCGAGTCGAAGCCGACCTCCTCGGCGGCGCGCGCCATCGCGGCGTACTCCGGCCAGCGGACGTCCCGCTCCACCTCCGGGAGCTGGACCCCGATCCGCAGCGGGCGCGCCACGCGCCGGAGTGTAGCGGGGCTACAGGCGGCGCTCGAGGACGAGGAGCCCCGTGCGGTAGGCCTCGACGGCGCCCGCGTGATCCCCGCGCGCCTCGAGCACGTCGCCGAGGGCGCGGTAGCTCACGGCGAGCTCGGCGGTCTGGTCCGAGCGCTCGTACAGGACGATCGCATCGCGCAGGAGTTCCTCGGCCCGGGCCGGATCGCGCTCGACGAGGACGAGCCCGAGCTCGCGGTGGGCCCAGGCGGCGATCGGCGCGTCGCGCTCGTCGGCCAGGGCGATGGCCCGCTCGAGGAGCTCCTCGGCGCGCTCCAGGCGGCCCTCCAGACGCTCTATGCGGGCGAGTTCGTTCACGGCGCGGACGAGGTCCTTGCGGTCGCCGGTCTCCTCGAAGACCGAGATCGCCCGCTCCAGGTGTTCGCGGGCCTCCTCGTGCCGGCCGTCGCGGGACGCCACGTAGCCGCGGGCGAGGTACGTGCCCCCGAGCTCGCTCTGGAGGGCGAGCTGGCGGTAGGCGTCCTCCGCGCGCTGCAGCGAGCGCTCGGCCTCGTCGATCCGCCCCTGCACGAGGTAGAGGTGCGCGGTGTTCATGTGCATCTGCCCCACGCGGAGCGGATCCGTGAGGCGGGAGGCGAGGAGCTCGAGCTCCGTCGCCGACTCGGCGGCCTTGCGGTACAGACCCGCGTCGAGGTACGCATCGACGAGCGAGGCGTGGATCCGAGCCAGGGCGTTGGGGTCCGGTGGCCCCTCGTGCTCGATCTCGGCGAGCAGGCTCTCCAGCAGGTGGATCGCGTACCGCACGTCGCCGAGGGCCTGGAGGCACCGGGCGATGCCGGCCACCGCGTCGGCGCGCAGCGACGCCGGCTGTCCCTCGAGGAGCGCGAGCGCGCGTCGGTACCGCTCCAGGGCGGCCGTCGTGTCCCCGGCGCGCTCCCGGCTGAGGGCGCGACCCTCCTCCGCCTTCGCCTGGATGCGCAGCAGCTCGTACTGCCGGGCCTCCCAGGCGATCTCGGCGAACATGCGCTCGGCTTCCTCCGGGCGGCCGTCCGAGACGGCGAGCCGGGCTCGCAGGAGCCCCGACTCGAGGCGGGGCACCAGGTCTGGCGGTCGCCCCGTGACGAGCTGCTCCACCGTGACGCCCAGCTTGCTCGCCAGGAACTCGACGGCGCCCGGGGAGGGGTTGCGCCGGCCGGCCTCGATCGTGCTGATGTAGGCGTGGGTGTACCGGGGAGCGCCCAGCTCCCGCTGGGTCATCCCCTTCGCGAGGCGGAGCTCCCTGATCCGCGCTCCGATCACCGACCCACCTCCGGACCGCCCGGGGGAAGCGCTGCGTGCGGCTCGGGCGTGGGCGGGCGGCCCCAGCGCCCGATGGCAACACCGAATGTAACAGCCGGTTGCCGCGAGGAGAGCCATGGGCTACGCGGCCTCGACCGACGCACCGTGCTCGGGGGCGCGGTACCCTTCCGCGCGATGCGCCCGCTGCCCGACGTCGAACTGCGCCGCTCGTTCGCCGACGCCCGACCCCGCTCCTTCTGGCTGGACGACCCGGCGAGGCCCGAGGCGCTCGAGCCCCTGCGGGGCGAGGTCCGGGCCGACCTCGTCATCGTCGGCGCCGGGTTCACGGGTCTGTGGGCCGCGCTCGAGGCTCGGGAGCGCGACCCCGGCCGCGAGGTCGTCGTCCTTGAGGGCGGCCGCGTGGGGTGGGGCGCGAGCGGTCGCAACGGGGGGTTCGTCGCCTCCTCCCTGACCCACGGCCTCGAGAACGGCCTCCACCGCTTCCCCGACGAGATCGAGGAGCTCGAGCGCCAGGGGCTGGAGAACTTCGACGGCCTGGTTGCCGCGGTGGAGCGGCACGGGATCCGCGCGGACCTCGAGCTCGGGCCGGTGGTGCTGCTCGCCCGCCGGGCCCACGAGACCGCGTGGTTCGAGGACGCGGCGGCGACCCACCGGCGGTTCGGGTACCGGGCCGAGGTGCTCGACGCGGCGGCGACCCAGCAGGTCCTCCGCTCCCCGGCGTACGTCGGAGGCCTGCGGATCGGCGGGAAGGGGCATGCGCTGGTGAACCCGGCGCGGCTTGCCTGGGGCCTGCGGGACGTCGCCCTCGGTCTCGGCGTCCGGATCTTCGAGCGCTCGCCGGCGGTCTCGATCGAGCGCGACGGGCGCGACGTCCTCGTCCGGACGAGCTCGGGCTCGGTGCGGGCGGAGCGAGCGATCCTCGCGACGAACGGCTTCCGCCGCTCCTCCGGCGGATCCGCGCCTACGTCGTCCCCGTCTACGACCACGTGCTGATGACCGAGCCGCTCTCGGCCGAGCAGCGCGAGGCGATCGGGTGGGCGGGGCGTGAGGGGCTCTCGGATGCCGCGAACCGCTTCCACTACTTCCGCCTCTCGGCCGACGATCGGATCCTGTGGGGCGGGTACGACGCCACGTACCACTTCGGCGGGCGGACGGCGCGGCGGCTCGAGCTCGACGACGCCGTGCACCTGCGCCTCGCCCGCCACTTCTTCGAGACGTTCCCCCAGCTCGAGGGGGTCCGGTTCACGCACCGCTGGGGCGGCATCATCGACACCTGCAGCCGGTACTCGGCCTTCTTCGGCACCGCGCTCGGCGGCCGGGCCGCCTACGCCGTCGGGTACACCGGCCTCGGGGTGGGGGCCACCCGGTTCGGGGCCCGCACGGCCCTCGACCTCGTCGACGGCCTGGAGACCGAGCGCACCGCGCTCCGGTTCGTCCGGACCAAGCCGGTGCCGTTCCCGCCGGAGCCGCTGCGGTTCCTCGCGATCCGCGGCACGATCCGCGCCTACGATCGCCTCGACCGCACCGGACGGCGCGGTCCCTGGCTCGCGGCCCTCGACCGCCTGGGGCTCGGGTTCCAGAGCTGAGGGTTCACGCGGCGGTCACGCGCCGGTCAGGCACGGGGCGTACGCTGCGGGCGATGGACGATCGCTTCACGCTCGCGCTCATCGCGCACGACGGGAAGAAGGACGACCTCCTCCGGTTCGCCCGGGAGCACCTCGACGTGCTCCGGGAGCTCCGGCTCGTGGCCACGGCGACGACCGGGTCGCTCCTTGCGGCCGAACTCGGCCTGGAGATCGAGCGGGTGGCGAGCGGCCCGCAAGGGGGCGATCTGCAGATCGGCGCGCGCATCGTGACCGGCGAGGTGGGCGCCGTGGTGTTCTTCCGCGACCCGCTCACCGCCCACCCGCACGAGCCGGACATCCAGGCCGTGCTCAAGGTGTGCGACGTGCACGACGTGCCCCTCGCGACGAACCGCGCGTCAGCGGAGATCCTCCTCTCCCGGATCGAGGAGATCAGCCACCGGCGATGAGCGCGACGCCCGCGAGCGCGCCGAGCACGCCGAGGGTCTGCACGCGGCTCAGGCGCTCGCGGAGAAGGAACCGCGCGAGCAGCGCCGTCGTCACGGGATAGAGCGAGCCGAGCACCGCGTTCAGCGCCAGCAGGCCGCCGCGGTTCGCCGCCATCGCGAAGGCGAGGTTCGCGCCGTTGTCGAGGACGCCGGTCAGGGCGAGGCGTCCGCCGTCCACGGCGCCCACCCGGAGGGTGGGCCGTCGCGCGAGGACCGCGAGGACGAGGAGCGAGAGCGCGCCGACCCGGACCATGAGGGTCGCGTAGAAGGGGTCACTCCGCCCCGCCTCGTCGAGGGCGACCCCCACGAGCCCGATGGTGAGGGCGGCCACCACCGCGAGACCGAGCCCAGCCGTCGTCCGCTGGCCCTCGGGGTCGGGGGTCCGGGCGGCGAGCACGATGCCGCCGATCGCCACGGCGATCCCCGCGAGCTGGAGCGCGCTCGGGCGCTCGCCCCGCAGCAGCCCCCAGGCGACGGGGATCGCCCCCGACAGGGCCGCCGTGGGGGCGACGAGCCCCATGCGGCCGATCGCGAGGCCCCGGTAGAGGGCGGCGAGCCCGATCGCCCCAGCGGTCCCGCCCGCTAGCGCCACGAGCAACGTCCGCGGGGCCGGCGGTGGGACCCCGCGGAGGAGGACGAGGGCGGTGATGAACGCCGTCCCCGCGAGCTGCGAGAGGAGCACGACGGCGAGGATCGGACGGCGCTTGGCCGTGATCCCGCCGAGGAAGTCGGCGGCCCCCCACGCGAGCCCGGATCCCAGGGCGAACAGCAGCGGCGGCATCGCGCCGGAGGCTACACGACCTCGCGCGTCGCGCCGGGAAGCGTCATGATGGACATAGGAGGTGGGCGATGGAGGCGCTCGCCGGACATCCGACGGAGCTCTGGCACGCGCTGCCGGACGGACGGGTCCAGTGCGACGCCTGTCCGCGCGCCTGCCGGCTCCACGAGGGGCAGCGCGGTTTCTGCTTCGTCCGGGCCTGCGTCGGCGGGCGGATCGTGCTCACGACCTACGGGCGCTCGAGCGGGTTCTGCGTGGACCCCATCGAGAAGAAGCCGCTGAACCACTTCCTGCCGGGGACGCCCGTGCTCTCGTTCGGGACGGCCGGCTGCAACCTCGGTTGCCGGTTCTGCCAGAACTGGGACATCTCCAAGTCCCGGGAGGTCGACACGCTCGCGGTCGAGGCCACGCCGGAGCAGATCGCCGAGGCCGCCGAGCGGCTCGGCTGCCCGAGCGTGGCCTTCACCTACAACGACCCCGTGATCTTCCTCGAGTACGCCGTGGACGTCGCCGAGGCCTGCCGGGCGCGGGGCATCGCCTCCGTCGCCGTCACCGCGGGGTACGCGACGCCCGCCGCCCGCGAGCGGCTGTTCCGGGCGATGGACGCCGCCAACGTCGACCTGAAGGCCTTCACCGAGCGCTTCTACCGCGACGTGTGCCTCGGGGAGCTCCGGCCGGTGCTCGAGACGATCGAGTGGCTCGTGCGCGAGACCGACGTGTGGGTGGAGCTCACGAACCTGCTCATCCCCGGCCTGAACGACTCGGACGAGGAGATCGACGCGATGACGCGGTGGGTCGTCGAACGGCTCGGGCCCGACGTGCCGATGCACTTCACGGCGTTCCACCCCGACTACAAGATGCTCGACCGCCCGCCGACGCCGCCCTCCACGCTGCGGCGGGCCCGGGAGATCGCGATCCGCAACGGCGTCCGCTACGCGTACACCGGCAACGTCTTCGACCCCGAGGGCCAGAGCACGTGGTGCCCCTCCTGCGGGGGACCGGTGATCGAGCGCGTGGGCTACGAGCTCGGGCGGTGGAACCTGGACGAGGAGGGCCGGTGCCGCGCGTGCGGGACGCGGATCCCCGGCGTGTTCCGCGGCGAGCCGGGGCGCTGGGGCTCGCGGCGGATGCCGGTCCGGATCGGGGTCGGCCGATGAGGGCGGCGGGGACGATGCGCGAGCGCCGGCCGGCCGTGGCCGGGACCTTCTACCCCTCGGACCCCGGGGAGCTCGCCGCCGCGGTGGACGCCCTCCTCGCGCAGGCGGTGCCGCCGGAGCTCGCGGGCGATCCGGTCGCGCTGGTGGTGCCCCATGCCGGCTACGTGTACTCGGGGCCGATCGCCGCGACCGCGTACGCGCTGCTCCGGCGACGGCCCCCCGCGCGCGTCGCGATCTTCGGTCCCGCCCATTTCGTGCCGCTCCGCGGCTGCGCGGTCTCCACCGCGGGGACGTGGCGGACGCCGCTCGGGACCGTGCCCATCGACGGGGAGCTGCGCGAGCGCGCGGTGGCGGCCGGGGCGATCGCGGAGGAGGGGCCGCACCTGCCCGAGCACTCGCTCGAGGTGCAGGTGCCGTTCCTCCAGCGGATCGTGGGGGAGGGACTTCGGATCTGCCCGGTCGCGGTGGGCGTCGCCCGCCCATCTCAGGTGGCCGACGTCATGGCGGCGCTGCTCCCGGAGGCGCTCGTCGTCGTCAGCACCGACCTCAGCCACTACCACGACGACGCCACGGCCAAGCGCCTGGACCGGCGCACGGCCGACGCGGTCCTCGCGCGCGACCCCGACGCGATCGGGCTGGAGGACGCGTGCGGCGTCTACGCGTTGCGGGGGCTGGTGGAACTCGCCCGGCGCGAGGACCTCGGGGTACATCTGCTCGACCTGCGGACCTCGGCCGACACGGCGGGCGACCCCTGGCGGGTCGTCGGGTACGGCGCGTTCGTCGTCACCGCGCGAAGGGTCGGCGAGGGCGGCGAGCGAGTCGGAGCAAGAGCGCGCCGAGGGCCGTGACCGTCGAGGCGAGGAGCGCGAGCGGCACGACCGCGAAACCCGTCCACGCCAGGGGATAGGTGTCGGCCGCGGCGATGGTGGGCTGGGGCGAGCGCGAGGCGCCACCGCTGTGCGTTTCTAGCCCCTCGCCACCCCCCGGCTCCTCAGGGTCCCCCGACCCGGGCTCACCGGGAGCGTCCGGCTCTTCAAGATCGCCGGGCGGGTCGTCATCCCCCGGCTCGTCGGGATCGATGGGGTCGATGGGATCGGAGTCCCTGCCGCAACCCGTGAGTTCCACCTGCACGGGCTCGCTCGCCCGGCTCGTGAGCCCCGCGAAACCGTGGAAGGTCGTGAACCCGAAGGCGAAGCGCGCCACGTTGGACAGGTTGCCGATCTCGCATGCGTTCACGTCGGATGGGACGCGCGCGGAGATCCGGAGCCTCGCCACGGCGCCCTTCGGGAAGACCCACGTCGCGTCGCGGGCGGGCGAGAGGCACCACACCAGGGTTCCCGATTCTGAAGGCAACCATGCGAACCCGGCCGGCGGGGTGCCGTCGTAGGGGCCCGCCACGTCGCATCCGTAGTCCGGCGAGAGCGACTCGACACCGACGACCTCCAGCGGGGAGGGGACCACGTCGTAGATGATGGAGGTCGGCCAGAAGCCGCCGTAGAGCCTGTAGTCGTTCCCGACGTTCTCGACCGTGACGTCGAATGTAACGACGTCTCCGGGCGCCGCCCTCGACGCATCGGCCGCCTTGCTGACCCGGAAGTCGCAGGGCTCGGGTGGCTCGACGTCGACCCGCACCGACGCGGGTTCTCCTTCGGTGACGGGGAGCTTGTCGCTCCACCACTGCCAGGACACCGCGTTTTCGTACGGGGGGAGCTCGCCCCGTACCCCGCCGAGGGCGCACGCCGTCGGATCCACCCGAACCTGGATCTCGATGCGCCACTCCCGCCCCGGGTCGAGCGGGACGCCGCCTGCGTTGGTGCACGACACCCGGTGTCCGACGCCCCCCGGCTCGAAGTCGTAGGTGCAGGTCCCGATGGTGTCGTCGTAGCGGAGCGTGGGCGCCGCGAGCCCCGCGTAGTTCGGGTCGATCGCGTCGCCGATGCGAACGTAGATCCCGCTCGCTCCACCGAGGGGGTTCGCCACCGCGATCTCGAACACGATGGTCTCACCCGCGGTGAACGGCGCATCCGCCTCGTTGAGGATCGCCTTCTTGATCACGGGCGGCTCGAAGCCCTGCGCCCGTGCCGCGTACGGCGACGCCCCGACCGTCAGCCATACGGCGATCAGACCGGCGAGGATCCCGGGCGGTCGGAACCGGCGGAGCTGCCCCGGCTCGGGGCTGACGGCAGATCGCGCGCTCATCCTCGCCAGAGGTATCGGCGCGATGCGGAGCTGCTTGAGCCTTGCGCTGGAGACGGTTCACCGCGGCGTAGGTCCGGCCGAGCGTGCGGGCCATCGCCGCGATCTCCGCGGGGCCGATCCCCGCAGCAGCCGCCGATGAGACGCGCCGGCCTCGCACCACGCCGCCGGCCGGAGCGGCGGGCGCGGGTCCTGCCGGGGCGGGTCGACCCACGCGCGGCGGACGCCGTCGTAGAAGGCTCGGGCGTCCGGGTAGGCGACGACGGGCAGGTCGGTGATCCCGAC
>SIRV01000364.1 GCA_004366195.1 Actinomycetota bacterium | reverse complement strand
AGACCCGGAACCGGGGCTGCTCCCACCCCTTGCGCTCGGGGTTGGCGAGCTGGTCGAGCTCCTTGGCCCGGGCCTTGAGCTGGGCGAGCATGACGCCCTCGGCCGGCTCGAGCTTCTTGTTGACCTTGTACCGCCCGACCTTGGCGAGGTCGTACCGCTTGGGGTTGAAGAACAGGTTCTCGAGGAGGGTCCGGGCCGACTCCGCCGTCGGGGGCTCGCCCGGCCGGAGCTTCCGGTAGATGTCCTCGAGGGCCTCCTCCGGCGTGTGGACGTGGTCCTTCTCCAGGGTGTACTTGATCGACTCGGCCCCGTCGAACAGCTCGAGGATCTCCTCCTCGCTCCACCCCAGGGCCTTCAGCAGGATCGTGACGTTCTGCCGGCGCTTGCGGTCGATCCGGACGCCGACCGTGTCCTTCTTGTCCACGTCGAACTCGAGCCACGCGCCGCGGCTCGGCACGACCTTGGCGAGGTAGACGTCCTTGTCCGTGGTCTTGTCGATGTCCCGGCTGAAGTACACGCCGGGGCTGCGGACGAGCTGCGAGACCACGACGCGCTCGGTCCCGTTGATGATGAAGGTCCCCCGCTCGGTCATCATGGGGAAGTCCCCCATGAAGACCTCCTGCTCCTTGATCTCGCCGGTGGCCTTGTTCACGAACATGGCCTCGACGAAGAGCGGAGCCGAGTAGGTCTGGTCCTTCTCGCGGCACTCCTTCTCGGAGAACTTGGGCTCCTTGAAGTAGTGCTTGCCGAAGTGGAGCTGGAACTGCTCGGTGAAGTCCTCGATCGGCGAGAACTCCTCGAGGACCTCCTTCAGGCCCTCCCGCAGGAGCCACTCGAAGGACTCCCGCTGGATCCCCACGAGGTCCGGCAGCGGCAGGACCTCGTCGAGCTTGGCGAAACTGACACGGTCTCGGACAGGCACGAGGGCGTCAGGCAAGAACACTCCCCCCTAAGGTCGACACGCCAGGAACCTGGGCATGCGGAACGCGGCACGGCAAACGCGCAGTCTACCCGGGGAGATGGGCGAAGTCAACCCGGCGGGCGGGGTCCCGCCGGAACGACCGGCATGGTACCCCCCGGTCGCAGGCGAGGTCAAGCCTCCAAGGGTCTTGACATCGAACACCTGTTCGAGGTAGATTGGCCGCGGTCGTTGGCTCCCCCTCACGCCGACGGAGGTCGTCGCATGCCGTCAGAGGGGGAACCGCACATCCTCGCCGAGATCGCCGAGCGCCACGCCCGGATCGGGCGGGAGCAGCTCGCGCTGCTCCGGGCCATCGGCCGTCTCGACCCCGAGGCGCCCTGGGTCCGCGAGGGCGCCCGCGACCTCCCGCACCTGCTCGCCATGCGCCTCGGCATCTCGGAGTGGAAGGCGCGCCGCTGGGTGGCCGCGGCCCGCCGCCTGCCCGAGCTCCCGGGCGTGGCCGACGCCCTGGCCTCCGGCGCCCTGTCCCTGGACAAGGTGGTCGAGCTCACCCGCTTCGCGGCCCCCGAGGACGAGGCCCGCCTGATCCGATGGGCTCGGCACGTCTCGGTGTGGGCCATCCGGCGCCGCGGCGACCTCGTCGAGCGGGCCCCGGTCCGCGAGGACCGGCGGGCCCAGCGGGACCGGCGCGTCGAGTGGTGGTTCCTCCAGGACGAGCGCCGCTTCGGCCTCCTCGCCCACCTCCCGGCCGCCGAGGGCGCCGCCGTGGCCGCGGCCCTCGAGCGCTGGAGCGAGCGGGTCCCGGCCGCGCCGGACGAGGAGGGAAGCCCACCGGACCTCCCCGCCCGCCGGGCCGACGCCCTCGTCGCGATGGCCCAGGCCTCCCTCGCCGCCGAGGACCGGGCCGACCGCCCCACGGTCGTCGTCCACACCCGCCTCGAGCCCTCGGGCGGCCCCACGCCCGGCGCCGAGCTCGAGCGCGGCCCGGTCCTGCACCCCGAGACGGCCCGTCGCCTGTCCTGCGACGCCCGGGTCCAGGTCGTCCTGGAGGACGGGCACGGCAACGCCCTCCGCGTGAGTCCCATCCGCCGCTTCCCGCCCGAGTGGATGCTCCGCCAGCTCCGCTACCGCGACCGGGGCTGCGTCTTCCCCGGCTGCGGCACCACCGCCTTCACCGTCGCCCACCACCTGCGCCACTGGAGCCGGGGCGGCCCGACCGAGCTCGCGAACCTCGCCCTGCTCTGCTCCTTCCACCACCGGCTGGTCCACGAGGAGGGCTGGCGCCTCCACCGCGACGGCGACGTCTTCGCCTGGCGCCGCCCCGACGGCCGCCCCTACCGGCCCGGGCCCCCTCCCCCGGCCCCGGCCGCTCCCCCACCTCGCCGCGCGGCCCTCGCGGCCGCGGTCCCGGCCCGGTCGGCACCCGGCCCGGCGCCCTGAGCGGTTCTCCGCGGCTTCCGGGCCGAGTACGGCGACGCCGCCCGCGCCAGCCTGCCCCTGCACACGGGCTCGGCCCTCGACCGGCTCGCGCCAGCCCTCCGGCCCTCAGGCGGCGGGCGCGCGGACCGATCCGTCCAGCACCCGCCACACGCCGGGGCCCAGGATCGCCTCTTTGGCCGGGCCGTCCAGGACCCGGATGCCTCTCGCGATGGGACCGAACAGGCCGTCCGCGTGGAGCAGGTAGTGCGTCTCGAGGCTCACGCCCTTGAGGGCCGCCACGTCGTGGGCGAGCCGGCCCACGGTCTCGGTCAGTCCGCGCTGGGCCT
This sequence comes from Actinomycetota bacterium, assembly GCA_004366195.1. Classification (GTDB taxonomy): domain Bacteria; phylum Actinomycetota; class UBA4738; order UBA4738; family HRBIN12; genus HRBIN12. Next base: position 179 of record SIRV01000364.1, on the reverse strand, counting down.
CGGCGAGCAGGGCGAGCGGGTCCCGGGCCAGGGCCTGCAGGAGAGCGCGGAGGTCAGACGCGGTGAAGGCCACCTCGGCTGCACCCGGAGGGAGCCTAGCACCGACCTCCGGCATCGGGGCCGGCCCGGCCGCTGCGGCGGTCGTGGGCCGATGCGGAACCCGGTCTCCGATGGCGGCA
>ML214219.1:3069-3925 GCA_004366195.1 Actinomycetota bacterium | reverse complement strand
CGGGTCGGGGATGGCCTCGAAGCGGCCTCGCAGCAGGGGCTCGAGCGGACGGAGGGGGAAGCGCAGCCGGATGTCGGCGGCGTAGCGGATGCGCGTCCCCGATCCGGCGCGCTCGAAGCGGATGTCGTCCACGGACGTGACGGTGGATCCGCGACCGTGCAGGACGACGCGGGTCGGTGGCTCCCACGTGACGATCTCGTAGGTCATGGGGAGCACCCGGCCGCCGGTGCGGACCCACAGCTCGTAGCGCGTTCCCACGCCGATCGGGCCGGTGGTCCGTCGTCGGGCGTCGGCCACGCCGGGGTCCCAACGCGGCGCGTTCCCGAAGTCCCCGACGAAGGCGAAGACCTCCTCCAGGGGTCGCTCGACCTCGACGGTGCGTTGGAGCAGCGGCATGGCGCCAGGATAGATGCGTGGGTTCCGGACGGCGCACGCTGAACCTATGCGAGGTAGCGTGATGTGCATGGACTTCCGCGCCGCCGTCGACCGGGCGATGGAGCTTGCGGTGGTGCCGAGCTTCACGCGGATCGGCCCCGCCCTCCGGGCTCGCCTCTTCGCGTGGGGCGAGCCCGCGAGGGCGGATGGGCGTCGGGTCGTGCTCACGGGCGCGACGTCCGGGCTCGGCCTGGCCGCCGCGCGGCGGCTCGCGGCGCTCGGCGCCGAGCTCACCGTGGTCGTGCGAGATGCAGAGCGGGGGGAGCGTCTCGCCGAGGAGCTCGGCGGGGACACCCGGGTCCATGAGGTCGACCTGTCGGACCTCGCAGGGGTCCGGGCCGCGGGTGAGCGCATCGGGGCCGAGGGTCCCGTCGACGTGCTCGTGCACAACGCGGGCGCGCTCTATCCCCGTCGGCGGTCC
>ML214219.1:0-3059 GCA_004366195.1 Actinomycetota bacterium | reverse complement strand
ACGAGCTCACGTTCGCGACGATGGTCCTCGCGCCGCACCTGCTCACGCGCACGCTCGTCCCCGCCCTGGAGCGCGCCGCCCGGGCTCGGCCCCCGGCCCGGGTGATCTGGGTGGCGAGCGGCGGCATGTACCTCGAGCGGCTCCACCTCGACGACCTGTTGATGGAGCGCGCCCCCTACCGCGGCAGCGTCGCCTACGCCCACGCCAAGCGCGCGCAGGTGGTGCTGGCCCGGGCGTGGGCGGATCGCCTGGCCGATCGCGACGTCGTCGTCCACGCGATGCATCCGGGATGGGCCGACACGCCGGGGGTGGCGAGATCCCTGCCCACGTTCCGGCGCGTGATGGGACCGCTGCTGCGCACGCCGGAGGAGGGCGCCGACACGATGGTCTGGCTCGCGCTGGCCGAGGAACCGGGGTGCTCCACGGGCGGCTTCTGGCACGACCGGCGCGAGCGGCCGGTGGATCACTTCCCCTGGACGCGGGTCGCCTGGCGGGAGCGTGAGGAGCTCTGGCGCCGGTGCGAGGAGCTCGTCGATGGCCTCTGAGCTCGCCCGGCTCCTCCTTCCGGCCGCGACGGCGATCCTCGCCCTGATGGTCGGCACGTGGGCGGTCTCCGTGATCGTTCGTAACGCGAGCATCGTGGACGTGATCTGGGGCCCGGCCTTCGTGCTCCTCGCGGCCATCGCGCTCGCGCTGGGCGACGGGACGGCGGAGCGACGGTGGCTCGTCCTCGCGCTGGTCGCGATCTGGGGGCTGCGCCTCGGGGCGCACATCGCGCGGCGGAACATCGGCAAGGGGGAGGACCGGCGCTACCGGGCCTTCCGCGAGCGTTGGGGGGCGCGGTTCTGGTGGGTGAGCCTCTTCACCGTCTTTCTGCTGCAGGCCGCGATCGTGCTGGTGGTCGCGCTGCCGATCCTGGGGGCGGGCGCCGGGCGGGCGCCCCTGGGGCTCCTGGACGCGCTCGGCGTCCTCGTGTGGGTGGTGGGCTTCGCGTTCGAGGCCATCGGCGATGCCCAGCTCGCGCGGTTCCGGCGGGACCCGGCTAACCGCGGCCGCGTGTTGGACCGCGGGCTCTGGCGGTACACGCGACACCCGAACTACTTCGGCGACGCGACCCTGTGGTGGGGCCTTGGCCTCATCGGCGCCGCCGGAGCGGGACCGTGGGTCCTCGTCGGGCCCGCGCTCATGACCTTCCTGCTCGTGCGGGTCTCTGGGGTGGCGCTCCTCGAGCGCGACATCGCCGAGCGTCGACCCGAGTACGCCGCGTACGTGCGCCGGACGAGCTCGTTCCTGCCGCGCCCGCCGCGCCGCGCCTAACGCACGCTCGCGCGGAGCTCGCGCTTGAGCACCTTGCCGAGCGCGTTCCGCGGGAGGGCGTCCAGGACCACGAGCTTGCGGGGCTCCTTATAGGCGGCGACGCCCTTCGCCCGGAGGTGCTGGCGGAGCTCGCGCAGCTCCACCGTCTCGCCCGGCTTCGGCACCACCACCGCGGTGACGACCTGCTCGCCCTCGATCCGCTCGTCCGGGATGCCCACCACCGCGACGTCCGCCACCTTCGGGTGGTCGGCGAGGAGCGCCTCGACCTCCTCCGGCGCGATCTTCATGCCGCCGCGGATGATGAGGTCGCGGGCCCGCCCCACGAAGCGGAGGTGCTCCGGATCCTCCAGCTGGAAGAGGTCGCCCGTCCGATAGAACCCCTCGGGGTCGAACGCCCGCTCGGTGAGGTCGGGGCGCCGCCAGTAGCCGTCGAAGACCGTGGGGCCCTTGATCAGGAGCTCGCCGGCTCGACCCGGCTCCTCCACCGTCTCGCCGGTCTGGGGATCCACGAGTTTCGTCTGGATGCCCCGCGCGACGCGGTTCGCCCACGTTCGCCCGGGCACGCCGAACCGGGGGAAGACGCGGGCGCGCTCCTCCGGGTCCGGGATGTCGTCGGGGCCTCCGACGAGCGCGACGCCCTCGTTCGACCCGAAGAAGTTCACGATCTCGATCCCGTGACGCTCCTTCCATCCGCGGACCATCGCCGGAGGCAGCGGCGCCGACCCGGAGCCGATCGTGCGGAGCGAGGACAGGTCCACGTCGGCGAGGGTCGTCGGATCGGCCAGGAGCATGCTGAGCAGGACCGGCGGCGCGACGGTGTAGTTCACGCGCTCCTCGACCACCTGGCGGAGGAACACGGGGAGGTTGAGCGGGTGGTGCAGGACGAGGGTGCCGCCGACCTGGAGCCAGGGCACCAGCATCCCTCCGATCCCGCTCATGTTCACCAGCGGGAAGGGGCAGAGCAGCACGTCGCCGGGTCGCAGGCGCGCGCCGTCGGTCGTCGCGTAGGCGATCGCGGTCCAGAGGTCGTGGGTCCGCGGCACGCCCTTGGGCTCCGCCTCGGTCCCGGAGGTCCAGCAGACCGTCACCACGTCCCCGGCATCGGTGTGGGCGGTGAGGTCGTCGAGCCCGCTCGTGTCCGCCTCCTCCTCCAGGATCTCGCTCAGGCGCCGGTCGGCGCCGTCGGCGTCCCCCAACGCGAAGACCGCCCGCAGCGACGGCATCGCCGATCGGTGCCCGAGGACGAGCCCGACGTGGTCGAACCCGGCGCCGTTCGTCGCGGCGATCGCCACGGTCGGCTCGGTCAGGGCGGACACCGCGGCGAGCTCGTGGACCCGGAACTGCACCGGGAGGGGCGTCACGACGGCGCCGATCCTCGCCGCGGCCAGGTACGTGAGGGCGAGTTCGGCGACGTTCGGCAGCTGCACGAGCACGACGGAGCCCGGGCCCACCCCGTGAGCGACCAGCGCGGCCGCGAGACGATCGGCCCGGTCCCGGGCCTCCCGGTACGTCCACCGCACGGGATCGCCGGGGGCGATCTCCGAGCGGTTCGGGGGGTCGACCAGGGCCGGGGCGTCGGGTCGCTCCTCGGCGCGGCGCACGAACAGTTCCCAGAGCGTCACGCCTTCCCACCAGCCGAGCGATCGGTATCGGGTCGTGCGGTCCTCCACGGGTCCCCTCCTGGCGCTCTGCGACGGCTGCCCGGAGGCTATTCCATCGCCCCCGTCCGCATCCGGAGGAAC
>ML214218.1:3775-5594 GCA_004366195.1 Actinomycetota bacterium | reverse complement strand
TGCTCGCCGTCACCGAGGTCGCCCGCAGCGAGGTCTCCCTCTACGGGGTGGCGGAGGTCGAGTGGGTCGAGGACCGCCTCGGCCGCGTGCTGTCCCTGGTGGAGAAGCCCTCGCCGGAGGAGGCGCGTTCGAACCTCGCGGTGATCGGGCGCTACGTGCTCACCCCGGAGATCTTCGACTGCCTGCGCGAGACCCCCCCGGGGCGCGGCGGCGAGATCCAGCTCACCGACGCGATCGCTCGCCTCGCCGAGCAGCAGGCCGTGTACGCCTGGACGTTCGAGGGCGGGCGGTTCGACGTGGGCAACAAGCTCGAGTACCTCATCGCCACCATCGAGCTCGCCATCGACCGCGAGGACCTCGGCGAGGGCCTCCGCGCGTACCTCGCGGACCTCGTGCAGCGCAAGAAGATCCTGTAGGCGGTCCCTCGCAGGCGCGGACGGCTAGACTGGCGGTCCATGGCCGACGCCCACGTGCACGACGCCGGCGAGGGGCTCGTGCCGGTCGAGGAGGCGCGCGAGCGGATCCTCGCGCAGGTCGCGCCGCTGCAGCCGCTCGAGCTGCCGCTGCAGGAGGCCGAGGGGTGCGTGCTGGCGGCGGATCTCGTCGCCGAGACCGACATCCCCGACTTCGCCTCCTCGGCGATGGACGGGTTCGCCGTCCGCGCGAGCGACGTGGCTGGGGCGAGCGAGGACCGGCCGGCGGAGCTCCGGATCGTCGGCCGCGCGTTGATCGGGCGGCGGCCGGAGGCCACCGTGGGCGGCGGCGAGGCCCTTCGGATCGCGACCGGCGCCCCCATCCCCGCCGGGGCCGACGCGATCGTGCCGATCGAGGACTGCGAGGTGGTGGGAGACCGCGTGCGGGTCCTCCGCCCGGTGCCCGAGGGCAAGCACATCCGCCCCGCCGGCGAGGACGTCCGGGCGGGGGAGGTGCTGCTGCGGGCGGGCCGCCGGCTCGGCGCCCCCGAGCTCGGCCTGCTGGCGACGGCGGGGTTCTCGCACCCCCCGGTGCACCCCCGGCCCCGGGTCGTCGTCCTCTCCACCGGGGACGAGCTGGTGCCCCCGACCCAGCGGCCGGAGTTCGGCCAGGTCCGGGACTCGAACGGCTACCTCCTCTACGGCGCCCTGCGGGAGGTCGGCGCCGTCCCGGTCATGGCGGGGATCGTGCCGGACGACGTGGAGGCCTTCAAGGAGGCCGTCTTCTCGCACCTGCTCCAGGCCGACGCCTTCATCTCTTCGGGCGGCGTCTCCGTCGGCGAGCGCGACGTCGTGAAGGCGGCGTTCTTCAAGCGGGGCGACGTGAGCTTCTACCGGGTGGCGATGCAGCCGGGGATGCCCCAGGGGTTCGGGCATGTGGAGGGCAAGCCCTTCTTCGGGCTGCCGGGCAACCCCGTCAGCGTGTTCGTCTCCTTCGAGGTGTTCATCCGACCGGCGCTCCGGAAGATGATGGGGCGTCGCCAGCTCTACCGGCCCGAGGTCACCGCGCGCCTGGAGGCCGACGTCACCGGGCCCCGGGACAAGACCCAGTTCGCCCGGGTCCGCGTGCGGCGCACCGCCGAGGGCTGGGTGGCCGCCCCCACCGGAGGCCGCGGCTCGAACCTCATCGCCACGGTGAGCCGCGCGAACGGCCTCGCGATCATCCCGCCCGGCGTGGAGACGGCCCCGGCGGGCAGCGAGGTCCGGGTCATGGTCTTCCGTCCCACCGAGGACTGAGGAGGGGGCGCGTGACCGCAGAGGATCCCGCCGCCGCCCGGATCGTCGAGGTCGGCGCCAAGGAGGTGACCGAGCGCGAGGCGGTGGCTGAGTGCGTGGTCTCGACGACG
>ML214218.1:0-3765 GCA_004366195.1 Actinomycetota bacterium | reverse complement strand
CACCGCCGAGGGCTGGGTGGCCGCGCTCGAGGCCGGCACCCGCAAGGGGAACCCCCTGGAGGCCGCCCGGGTGGCGGGCGTGATGGGCGTGAAGCGCACGCCGGACCTGCTGCCCTTCTGCCACCCCATCGCCATCACCGGGGCCGAGGTCGAGATCCGGCCGGACCGGCGGGCGGGGCGGATCCACGTGCGCACGCGGGTGCGGGCCCGGGACCGGACCGGGGTCGAGATGGAGGCGCTCACGGCCGCGGCGGTGGCGGCGCTCAGCCTCTACGACACGGCGAAGGAGTTCGACCGCGCCGCGCGGATCGACGGCCTGCGCCTGCTCGAGAAGCGCGGCGGCAAGTCCGGCCACTACGTGGCGGAGTGAGCCCGGCGCCTACTCGACCTTCTCGGTGAGCAGGAACCCTCGGCGCGTGAGCTCCGGCACGAGCGCTCGCGCGTCCACCGCGAGCTCGTTCGGCCTCGCGCCCGGCTCGATGCGGCCGCTCGCCATCCAGTGGCACACGATGGCCGCGTGCCACCCCGTTGCCTGCTCCATGGCGGTGAAGCCCGTCTCCTCGTCGGGCTCCACGACGACCTCCACGGTCGCCGTCGCCTCGCGCCCCTCCTTCTCGCCGGAGGCCAGGACCCGGCAGATCACGACGTCGCGCACACCCGGGCGCCAGCCGATCCGGGGCTCGAGGAGCGCGAGGAGCACCTCGCGCGGGACGACGCGCTGCCCGCCGACCTCGATCGGCTCCCGCGAGAACAGGCCGAGGTCGCGGAAGGCGCGGAAGCGCGCTCCGTGGCCGGGCCAGCGGAGGATCTTGAAGCGCAGCGAGCGGAGCTCCCTGCCCACCGTCCGGGTCGTCGTGGAGCCGGTGTTGGCGACGAGCGCCTCGAGCGTCCCGAAGGGCGGGATCTCCACGAGCTCGTCGTGGGCCGGGTCGAGGCAGGGGACCTCGACCGGGCGACCGTCCACGATCCACGGGCACGAGCCCTCGTACTCGTTGATGAGCCCCTCGGTCCAGAACGTCACCACGTAGTTCCAGGGCGGCTCGGGCTCGAGCGGGATCCCTCCGTCGAGCACGAGGACATCGCGCGGGCGGTCGAGCAGGCCCATGGCGTACACGAGCAGGTTGTTCGCCATCCCCGGCGCCTCGCCGCAGTCCGGCACGACGGCGACCCCGGCGGCGCGCGCCCGGTCGTCGAGCTCGAGCTCGTGCAGGACGATGGGCGTGTTGCCGCCGAGGTCGCAGTGGTGCGTGCGGGCGTCCACCGCCGCCTCGGCGACCCCCAGGTTCAGGTGGTAGGGGAGGGCGCTCACGACGGCGTCGAGGGGCTCGAGCATCGCGCGGAGCGCCCGGCCGTCCTCGGCGTCGAGGAGGGCGGGGCGGGCGACCTCCGCGCCCGCGAGCCGGTTCACGCGCTCGGCGGCCGCCGCCGCCCGGCCGCCGTCCGCGTCGGCCAGCGTCACCGAGGCGGCCTCGCCGCGGACCGCGAGGTCGTAGGCGGCGGCGGTCCCCTGGCGACCGGCGCCGAGCACGCCGTAACGGTACGTGGTCATCTCGTCCTTCCTTCCGCGTCCCTGCCGCGTCCCCACGCTAGGGGAGCGGGGCGCCGGCGCGGACCGCCGAAGGTCCAAACGGCGGCGCGAGCGGTCTCCGGCGCGTCCCACGGGGCCCGTGAGCCCGGCGGAAGGGAATCACACGGATGTGATTGAGCGATGCACGATGCGGTGCTACGGTGCAGTGATAGCCCAAGATGTTGTGGTCGACGTCGGTCGCCGGGGCCAGGGGGTCGCCGCCGTGAGTTGGCTGATGCTCGCGGTCTTGGGCATGATATGGGCCGCGTTCCTGCTTTCCGGTGAACGTTCGGGGACGCCCAGGCGAACGATCGAGGGGTTCGAACGCGATATGGAGCTGCTCGCCGAGACGGGACGATCCGGGCGCTGGATCGTCACCCCCCGCAAGGGCACCCCGTTCATCGGCGCCGAGGCCCGGGCCCGTCGGCGCGCGCGCGAGCGTCGCCGTCGGATCTTCGTGGCGCTCCTGGAGGGCATCGGCCTCACGTTCCTCATCGGGTTGGTGCCTCCGCTGCGGGCGATCTGGTACGCGACCGCCCTCCTGCTCGCGTTCCTCGGCGCGTACGTCTGGCTCCTGCTCTGGCTGAAGCAGGAGGACCCGAGGGCTCGGGCGCTGGAGCGGGCGCGCCTGGTCCGCGTCCCGGACTCGCCGGTCGTGCCGCGCACGCGGTACGTGACCGACGCCTCGAGCCGCACGCCGCGCCCCGCCGTCAACGGGCTGGTCGTGGACCCGGCGGACCCGGTCCGGATCGTCGTCCGCCCGGCGAGCGCGGCGCGCGCGTGAGGCGCCGTGGACCTCGAGGAGATCGCCGAGGCGATCCGGCGGCGGTTCGACGAGCGGATGGAGGCCCGCGAGCGCGCCCTCCCCGCCTCCCGCCGCGCCATCCGGGCCTGCGCCAACGCCATCCGGGCCATCCACCGCGGTGAGTGGGATCAGGCCCACCGGCTGATGGACGAGGCCCGCGCGGCGATCGACGAGTGCGCCGAGGCCGTCCGCGACCATCCCGAGATCCGCTACGCCGGGTACCTCCAGGACGCCGAGAAGGAGTACGCGGAGGCGCGTATCACCGAGGCCGTCGTGGCCCGCCGGCCGATCCCCTCGCCCGAGGAGCTCGGGGTGGAGGACGCCCCCTACCTGAACGGCGTGGCGGAGGCGATCGGCGAGGCCCGTCGCCACATCCTCGACCTGCTCCGGCACGGCCGGGTCGCCGAGGGCGAGGCCGCGCTCTCGGCCATGGACGACCTCTACACGATGCTCGTCACGATGGACTACCCCGACGCGATCACCGGGAACCTGCGCCGCTCGACCGACGTCGCGCGGAGCCTGATCGAGCGCACCCGCGGTGACCTCTCCGTCGCGCGGGTCTCGCAGGACCTCCACGACGCGCTGGAGCGCCACGCCCGCGAGGTCCTGGGGGGTGAGGGCGTCTCGCGCGGCTAGCCCGTCCGGGGGGTCCCTCTGCTACCCTGAACTGCGGTTCCGGGGGTGTAGCTCAGTCCGGTAGAGCGCTGCCTTCGCACGGCAGAGGTCGGCGGTTCGAGTCCGCTCACCTCCACGGACGCCGCTACTGCCGGACCCGGGTTCGGAGGTCTTCCGCGCTCGGGGGTCTGACCGATGCCGGTTTTCGTCACGGTCTCACGTAGCGCAGGTGTGTGGCGGCCGGAGTATCGAGGACCCTGTCGATGCGGAACCGCGGTAAGGGTTCGCGCAAGTCCTCGAAGAGGCGCCGCCCGCCACCGAACAACACAGGCACCAGGGCGATGTTGAGTTCGTCGACGACACCGAGGTTGAGGTACTGCTGGATCACGTTGGCGCCTCCCGAGATGCGGATATCACGGGTTCCCGCCGCCTCCCGAGCCAGCGCCAACGCACGTTCCGGACCTTCGTGGATGAAGTAGAAGGTCGTGCCGCCGGGACGTACCCACGGCTCACGTCTCTCATGCGTCAACACGTAGACCGGTGTGTGGAAGGGGGGCTCCTCTGGCCAGCCGCGCTCGCCGCCCTCGAACATCCGCTTGCCCATGATGTGCGCCCCGGTGCGCTCGAAGGCGTAGCGAACCTCGTCATCGACGGGACCGGTTTCGCCGCCCGCGCCCAACTTGAGCTTCTCGCGCAGGTATCGCTGATCGAGGGCCCAGGCCATGAGCGCGCCCCACTTGGCGCCCCAGTTCTTGTAGTCGGGCCTGTCCCAGTTCTC
>SIRV01000359.1 GCA_004366195.1 Actinomycetota bacterium | reverse complement strand
GCAGCAGGATCCCGAGGAGCGCCTGCAGGCCGGCCGCCACCTGCGCCACGGTGAGCCAGACCCAGTAGCCCTCGCCCGGCCCCCGCCGGAGGAGGAAGGCGCCCAGCCCCCAGAGCCACCCCAGCGCGAACACCCCCACCACCACGAACCCGACGACGGCGTGGATCTCGGACACGGCGCTGGGGATCCTCCGCGATCGAAGCCGACCGGCTACCCCTCGACGGCGTACCGGACGACGCCCTCCTCGACGTGCTTGTTCAGCCGGCGTGAGAGGTGGAGGCCCTCGAGGGCGAACTCGAGCGCCGAGGCGGCGACGCCGGGGCTCTCCTCCTCCACGCCGAGGCGCCGCAGCAGCTGCGCGAGGCCCGGCAGCTCCCCGACCTGGGCCAGGAGCTCGGCCGCCGGCGTGAGCTCTGAGGTCTCGATCACCAACCCACCGGTCTCGAAGCGCGCGAGGAGCGGCTGCAGGTCGAACCCGGCGAGCCGGCGGCGGAAGACCTCGAGCTCGGCCGTCTTCAGCGCGCGGGCGAGGATCTCGTCCTCCCGCCCCTCCTCGATCGTGTCGAACTCGACCCGGCCGAGGCTGGACGCGAGCACGGCGGGCAGGTCGCACACGCGTGGGACGGCTTCGGGCTCGCCGGTCCGAGCCGCTCGACGCACGGCGGCGGCGGCCAGCGTCTCGAGGTTCCCGATGGAGTAGCGGACGCTCACGCCGCTGCGGTGGTTCACGTGGGGCGAGCGCCGCAGCTCGGCGGTGAGCGCCGCGAGGATCTCCTTCATGTAGATCGGGACCCGCAGCGGCATCCCGCCGGCCGGGGGGCGCGCCTCCTGCTCCATGATCCGGATCTCGTCGGCCAGCGTCCGCGGGTAGTGGGTGCGCACCTGCGTCCCGAACCGGTCCTTCAGGGGGCTCACGATCCGACCCCGGTGCGTGTAGTCGTCGGGGTTGGCGGTCACCACGAGGAGCAGGTCGAGGGGCAGGCGCACGCGGTAGCCGCGGATCTGCACATCCCGCTCCTCGAGGATGTTGAACAGGGCCACCTGGATGCGCTCCGGGAGGTCGGGGAGCTCGTTGATGGCCACGATCCCCCGGTTCGTGCGCGGGATCAGCCCGTAGTGGATCGTGAGCTCGTCGGCCAGGTACCGACCCTCCGCCACGCGGATGGGGTCCACGTCGCCGATGAGGTCGGCGACGGAGACGTCGGGGGTGGCGAGCTTCTCGGCGTAGCGGTCCTCGCGCCCGATCCAGGCGATCTGGGTCTCCCCACCTCGGTCGGCGAGGAGCTGGCGGCACCGCGCGCAGATCGGGCGGTAGGGGTGATCGTTGACCTCGCACCCCGCGATCACCGGCACCTCCTCGTCGAGGAGGTCCACGATCCGGCGGATCAGCCGGGTCTTGGCCTGTCCCCGCTCCCCGAGGAAGATCAGGTCGTGGCCAGCGAGGATCCCGCGCTCGAGCGCGGGGAGGACGGTGCCGTCGAACCCCACGATGCCGGGGAACAGCTCCTCGCCGCGGCCTAGGCGAGCGAGCAGGTTCGCACGCAGCTCCTCCTTCACGCTCCGGTCGGGGTAGCCGGAGGCGCGGAGCTCACCGACGGTGCTGGGTCGACCCACGTCCATCAGGCTACCCGGTTCGGCGGATGAGGGGGCCTCGCTCAGGCTCCGACGGCCGGGGCCCCGTACCGGCGCTCGGCGACCCGCCGACCCACCTCGGCCGAGACCACGAGCACCACCGAGGCGACGAGGACGATGGAGGAGATCGCGACGAGCTGCGGCAGCAGGCTCGGCACCCGGAGCTGCGCGAAGAGGTAGACCGGCCATGTCGGCTCGGTCCCGGAGAGGAACGACGCGATCGCGTACTCGTCGAAGGAGAGGGTGAACGCGATGAGGAAGGAGGAGACGACCGCCGGCATCAGCAGGGGCAGGGTGACGCGCCGGAAGGTCTGCCACGCGTCGGCGCCGAGGTCGCGGGCCGCCTCGTCCAGCGACCGCGAGAGCCGCTCGAGGAGGGGCATGATCGTCAGGACGGTGTAGGGCAGGGATACGACCACGTGCCCGATCACGATCGCGTGGAGCCCGAGCCCGATGTACACCCCCATCGTCTCGGTGAGCACCTTGTCCACGGCCGTGAAGATCACGAGCAGCGAGATCCCGAAGACGAGGTAGGGAACGACGAGGGGCGAGAACACGAGGGCCGAGACGATCGGCTTGCCGGCGAACCGCCGGCGGACCAGGGCGGTCGCGGCCAGTACCCCGAGGGCCACCGCCACGACGCTGGAGGCAGTGGCGACGACGACGCTGCGCCGCAGCGCGCCGAGCAGGACGGGGTTCGTCAGCGCGTCGCGGTACCAGTGGAGGGTGAAGCCCTGGAGCGGGAAGGCCACGTCCCCGTCGTTGAACGAGAACACGGCGAGGACGGCGATCGGGGCGTACAGGAAGACCACGAGCCCCAGGAAGAACAGCACGAGCAGGCGGCGAGCCCCGATCGAGGCCGCTGGGTCCTCAGCCGTCCTCATGCGGCCACGCTCCGCACCTGCACCCACCGTCCGAAGATCATCATGAGCACCACGACCACGAGCAGAAGGAACATGGCGAGCACCGAGCCCGCCTGCCAGTCCAGACCCTTCGTGAACAGGTCGTTGATGGCGTTCCCGTACATGTACCCGGCCGTCCCGCCCACGAGCTGCGGGGTGACGAACTCGCCGATCGTCGGCACGAAGACGAAGACGAACGCCGCCGTCACACCTGGGAGGCTGAGCGGCAGCGTGACCCGCAGGAACGTCCGCCAGCGACCCGCCCCCAGGTCGCCGGCCGCCTCGAGCAGGCTGCGATCCAGGCTGTCCAGGCTCGCGAAGATCGGGAGCGCGACGAAGGGCACCCACACGTACGCGAGCACCAGCATCACCGTGAACTGGCTGTAGAGGAGCCAGGGGATCGGATCCCCCGGGGGTCGCAGGTGCAGCCAGTACAGCAGCGAGTTCACCACCCCCCGATCGCCCAGGATCACCTTCCAGGCGAGCACCCGCAGGAGGAAGCTCGTCAGGAAGGGCGCGATGATGAGCAGCAGCAGCACGTACTTCCGCTTCCGGACGCAGAGGGCCAGGTAGTAGCCCACGGGGTACGCGAGCAGCACCACGACTGCCGAGACCGTGAACGACATCGCCACGGACTTCCAGAACAGCCCCATGTAGATCGAGCGTCCGAGCAGGAACCGCTCCCAGTCCTCGAGGGAGGGTCCGCCGTCGGTGGGGAAGATGCGGACGACGCCGAAGCTGTACGCGGCGACGAAGCCGACGGGGAGGACGAAGAACAGCACCAGCCACGCCAAGGGACCCGAGAGCAAGCCCAGGGTCCCCCAGCGCTCGGCGCGGGTCCGGGGCGGGCCGCCGCGGGCAACGGTCCCGGCCATGGCGCTAGCGGCGGAGCCGGAGCATCAGGCGGCCTTCACCTCGCTCCAGTACTCGGCGTAGACGTCCCGACGCTCGATCGGCCGCTCGGCGTGCGTGTAGGGCTCCTCGAGCACGCTCGGGTCGTCCAGGCTGAAGGCCTCCACGATGTCCTCCGAGACCTTCGAGAGGTCCACGTCCATGTTCGCGTGGCCGTACGCGTAGAAGTTGAGGAGGAACTCGGCCGCCTTGGTGCTCGCCCAGGAATCCACGTACGCGTGGGCGTGGTAGTAGTTCGGCGAGTCCGCGAACAGGCCGAAGCCGCAGTACCAGGAGGTGCGGCCCTCCTTGGGCTGCATGTACACGACGTCGAGCCCCGCTCCCTTCGCGTAGGTCCAGGCGTCCGGCCACGCATAGCCGATCCAGACCTCCTCCTGCTTGAACGCCCGGAACAGGTCGTACGACTGCCCCCAGAGGAACTTCACGAGCCCCTTCTTCGAGATGAGGAAGTCCCGCATCTGCCCGAGCTCCTCATCGCTCATCGCCCAGGGGTTCGCGATGCCGTGGTAGTAGCCCGCCACGACGAGCATGTTCAGGCTGTCCCACCAGGAGATCTTCCCCGCGTACCGATCGTCGAAGAGGATCCCCCAGGAGTCCTCCGTCGGCTCCACGAGGTCCGCGCGGTACATGGGCGCCGCGAAGCCCCAGTCGCACACGATGAAGTACTGCTGACCGTCGAAGTTGCCCGACGCCTCCAGCGTCGGGTTCAGGGACGGGAAGCTGCGGAGCAGCGAGGTGTCCCAGGGCTGGAGCACGCCGAGGGCCACCCAGTCCCCGAAGCGGTACGCGCACGGATGGACGACGTCGTAGCGCGCGCCGGCCGCCACCTTCGCGTACCCGGTGTCGTCGTCCTCGAACAGGATGAACTTCGGCGTGTCCCCGGTGGCCGTCTGGTACTGCTTCCACAGGTACAGGCGCTCCTCCTTCGGGTAGTAGGAGCCGTCCCCATACCCCGCCCAGTCGTAGACCTGGAGCCCGCCCGGCTCCTGCTCCAGCGGCGGCCGCGCGGAGGGGCTCGATCCGGTGGTGGTCGGACCG
>SIRV01000358.1 GCA_004366195.1 Actinomycetota bacterium | reverse complement strand
CGGAAGGGTCCCCTCGCGGAACCGTTCCTCGCGACGCTCGCGCTCCTCTGCGGCGACCTGGGCCGTGTGCTCCCTCGCCTCCAGGCCCTTCGCGTCGTCGGCCATGGCGCGGTAGAGGCGGACGAAGAAGGGGTTGGTCCTCCTCCCGGCCCGGGGGGCTCGCGGCACGCGGATCGGGTCGTGGAAGCCGGCCGTCCCATCGCCCGCCTTCCAGAGGAGCGCGGCCGCCGGCACCTGGTAGCCCGGCACCTGGTCCTCGCCCTTCGGGGGGTTCACGACCTCGACGAGCCCGGCCACCCTCAGGGCCTCGAGGAGGTCGCGGATGACCCGCTCGGTCTCCTCCAGCGTGAGGCGTCCGGCCCCCGGCAGCGCGTCGCGGCGGCGAAGGAACTGGCCGAAGCCGCTCCGGGCCGAGAGGAAGACATCGCCGCCGTAGTCCTGCGGGGTGCTGGGTCGCGGGTACACCACGCTCGAGGAGACCAGGCGCTCGTCCTCGTCCAACGCCCAGGGCGGGATGAGCTTGGCGCTGCTCTGCTGACGGAGCTGGTCGTGGAACCGCGCGTCCAGGTAGTCCACCTTGATCGCGAGCTCGCGCCGCATGAAGTCGAGCAGGACCCGGGCGATGCGGGCGCGGGTCTCGGGCTTCGCGCCCCGGAGGGCGGGGTGCTTGTCGTCCCAGACGTCCTGCGCGGCCGCGAGCTCGTCGAGGGAGGCGTAGTCGATACGGAGGAGGCCGCACTCCTCCAGGTTCGGCGAGGTGATGCGCCAGCCGCGCTGGAGGTCCTGGTACAGGCGGTAGCCGATGATGTTGCGGAAGGCGCGGTTCGTCTCCTCGAGCGCGGCGAACCGGACCCCGGGGTCCACGGCGTAGAACTCGAGCGGCAAGGCCATCGCTTCGAACACCCGCTGCGCCAGCACGTCGTGGGTGAGGCCGTCCGGCGCCTCGCTGGCCGCCTTGAAGAGGGCCGAGCGCAGCAGGCTGCTCTGGACGAAGTCGTTGAAGTGCCCCGCCTGCAGGGCGGCGTCCTGACGGTTGTCGGTGAAGCTGAGCAGCTTGCGCGCCCGCGCGGGGAGGTCCGGGTCGTTCCGTAGGCCACGGATGACGGCGAGGCTGAGGATGGTCGTGGCGGTGCTCCGGCCCCCGGTGCCGAGGGTGGTCAGCTTCCCGATATCGGACCGGGCGCGGGCGGCGTACGCGACCCCGCACCGCAAGCAGAACCGGAACGGCGCGGGGACGAACCACGCGTCGACGCCGCCCTCGCGCTCGCGCCCATCCGGGCCCACGCGGATCGCGCGCGGGAGGTCCTTCCGACGGTCCGGCCTCAGGGTCCCGTCGGGTCGCAACCAGTCCTCGGGGAGCCTGGCCAGCATCTCCGCCGTCTCCGTGGGCCAGTCCTCCTCCCCATCGCCGATGAAGACGTAGCCGGCCTCCGCGCCTTCCTCCGGCTCGACCTCGCGCATGTCCCGGTCGGAGAGGCGACGCTCGGGCGCCGTGCCGTGCAGGAGCACGGTGTAGTACTCCTTCCCGCACTCCCGGCAGAACGCGAGCGGCAGCAGGATGCGGTCGCGGTCATCGGGGACGAACCGTCCACCCTGGGTCGTGATGAACCGCTCGTCCGGCGCCTCCGGGCTCGCGTAGACGGTCTCCCCGCGACTCACGAACTGGTGGAGGCGGAACGGGAACGCCCGGAAGCCGGTCGAGGGATCCACCGCCGCGTACCCGGCGAGGAGCTGACGGCGGATGGCATCGGCCGCGACCTCCACGGGCACGTCGATCTGGGAGGCGAGTTCCGAGGCGGCGCCCTCCGGTCCGGTGATGGCCCGTGGCCGCTGCCGGACGAGACGACCGCTCCCCGACTCCCGTCGCAGGCCGAACGTGGTCTCGATCCAGCTCGACAAAGGATCGGTGACGAAGGCCGCGTAGTCGGTGGACGGCGGCGCGCCGGAGAGGACACGGGCGCGGAGCCGGTCCCGGAAGCCGGGATCCTCGAGGTCGTCCGGCGGTGTGAGGCGCCGCAGCGTCTCTCCGATCACGTGCTCCGGGTGTACCTCCGCTCCGAACAGGCGGGTCGCCACCTCCGCCACCTCGGCCCGCTGCTCCTCGAAGGGTCGGGCCGGATCCGCCGTCATGGTCGCCGAGGTGCCGATGTAGCGGAGGCCCGGAGCCGCGCACGCCTCCTTCACCCGCCGGCAGAGCAACGCGACGTCCGCGCCCTGCCGTCCGCGGTACGTGTGAAGCTCGTCGAGCACGAGGAATCGGAGCCCGCGCGCCGCGTCCACGAGGCGCCGTTCCCGCGGCCGCGTGAGGATCAGCTCGAGCATGACGTAGTTGGTCAGGAGGATGTCCGGCGGGTCGGCGATGATCGCCTCCCGCTCCTCATCGCGCTCCTGCCCCGTGTACCGGGCGAACCGCACCGGGCCGCGCCGATCCGGGTACCCGAACGTGAGGAACTTCCGGAGCTCATGGAGCTGGCTGTTCGCCAGGGCGTTCATCGGGTAGACGACGATGGCCTTGATGCCCGGGCCGGGGTTCCGGAGCACGTGGTCGACGATGGGGACGATGTAGGTGAGG
>SIRV01000357.1 GCA_004366195.1 Actinomycetota bacterium | reverse complement strand
CGCGATGCTCATCAGCGGCGAGGGCTCGAGCTTCGAGCCGTTGCCCGTCCGTCACCCCAACGGTCACACGCTGCGGACCGTGGTGCCGGGGAGCTCGCCCCCGAACCCGGACGGGCAGGTCCGGATCGCCGTCCGGAGCCGGCTGTACGACGACGCCGACTGCGCCGACGGGTGCTTCGACCGGGCGCCGAACGGCGGCTGGGTCCTCGCGACCCCGTAGCTCCGGGCCCCAACGACGACGAAGGGGCCGGCGCCGCCGGCCCCTTCGCTCCGGAGCGGGCCTTCCTACCGCCGCGCGTACATCGCGTCCTGCGCGTACCCGTCGTGCGCCGTGAGCGTGTAGAAGTCGACCTGCGGGGAGGTCGCCCACCGGTTCAGTCCGGTCCACGCCACGTGGATCGTCCCGTCGGGCCCGACGTCGAGGCCGGTGTAGTCGCCGTGGAAGACGTTGCAGTCCTTCCCCTCGGCCGGCGTGCCCTGGGGATCCTCGTAGCCCGCCGGGCCGCAGACCGCCGGCCACGCCGTCGTGTACTGGCCCGCCCAGTGCGTGACCGAGACGTCGAGCCGCTCCTCGGCTCCCAGCGCCTCGAGACCGGACCCGTCCCACAGCACGTGCTGGAACGCGTCGGCGGGCGCCTCCGCGACGTCCCGGTCCCAGGCGACGACCAGCGTCCCGTCGGGCGTGAAGTCGGCCCACGGGAACCACTCGTGGATCCCCTCCCCCGGCGAGATCGGGCTCCGAGCGCTCCAGGTCGCACCGCCGTCGGTGGACTCGACGACGAACACGTCGGTGTCCGAGCCCGGCCCCGCGCCGCACGGGTCGTAGGAGGGCGCCGTCCCGATGTTCAGCCCGCCCGTGGCGGTCAGGAAGCAGAAGGGCGTCGCGTTCGGGTTCGGCTCTCCCCGGTCCGCGAAGACCACGGCGACGTGCTCGGGGTCGGTGGGGTCCACCGCGATGTTCCCGGACGGGTTCCACCGCAGCTGGTGCCCCCAGATCGTCTGGCGCCGGATGACCGAGAACGGCATGTCCTGGTACCCGTCCTCGAGCTGGGCCGCCGGCACGGGGGCCGACCAGGTCTCGCCGCCGTCGGTGGAGCGCACCACCATGATCTGCGCGTCGAAGAGGTCGCCCTCCTCCCAGGCCGCCTCGTTCTGGTAGTTGTGGAACTGCACGTAGACCGTGCCGTCGCTCGCCACGACCGGGTACGAGAACTGATCCTCGTCGCAGACCCCGGCCGGGCCGGTCTCCTGCCAGGTGCAGCTCTCGTGGGAGCCGGAGACCTCGATCGCCGGGGACCAGGTGAGCCCGCCGTCGTCCGAGTACTTCACGAAGATCGGCGACTTCACGTAGCTGCCCTGCACGCCGTTGACGAACTTGGTCGCCGTCACGTAGATCCGCCCGAAGTACGGGGAGTCCGGCCAGTTGTCGACGGCGATGTACTCCTTGTCCCAGAAGACGGCGTTCGTCGCCGGGCCGATCCCGGCGCCGGTCCCCTTGAAGACCACGACCGGCGTGCTCCAGGTGACGCCCCCATCGGTGGAGCGGCTCACGGTCACGTTGCCTGCCGCCACCCAGAAGCCACCCTGGCCTCCGACGTTGCCGAGCTGGGCCATGAGCGCGACGTCGTGCTTGGCGTCGAACGCAGGCGCCGGGTCCCCGTTGCCGTTGCTCGCGCCCATCGGGATCTGCCCGTCGATCCAGGTCGCGCCACCGTCGAACGACGTGAAGAACCCGGTCGGCACGATGGCCTGTCGGGCCCCCGTGCTGTTGTTGAACCGGTAGTAGTAGTCGTTCGAGCCGGCCAGCAGGTGCTCGGGGTCCTCCGGGTCCACGGCGATCGCGATCTCGTTGTCCGGTGCGTAGTCCTGGCCGAAGCGGGTCGTGTTACAGCTCATGTCCACGGCCTCGCCGGCGGCCGGGTCCGTCCCCGCCTCGTTGCCCTCGCACCGGAACCGCTCGATCTGGCGGGTGCTGAAGGTGCCCCCATCCAGGCCGGGCAGGTCGTACTGCCGCGGCGAGGGCAGGAGCTTCATCGCGATCAGCCGCGACGTGTTGAAGGGCCGGTCCCGCCCGGCCGAGGGCAGGGCCAGCCCCAGGACGGCGAGGGCCACGACGGCGCCTACGGCAAGGATGCGTCTCACGCAACCACCCCCTCACGGTTGCCGACCTCAGCACCCTACGCCCGGGGTCCGGAACGTGCATCGGCCGTTCGGCCGACGGCCGCGCGGCCCCGGCTCAGCCCGGGTCGCCGGACGCGAGACGAGCGGCGACGCCGCGGGCCGTCGCCACGGCCGAGACGAGGACGTCCCGGAGCAGCCGTCCGCCGACGCCCTTGATCAGGTAGCAGAGGGCGCCGATCTGCTCGGCCTCCCGCTCGAAGCCCGCCTCGTCGTAGGCGGAGAGCATGACGACCTGGATCTCGGGGTGGGCGCGCCGGATCTCGCCCGTGGCTCGGATCCCGTCCATCTCCGGCATCCGGACGTCCATGAGCACGACCTCGGGAGCGCGCTCGTCGGCGAGTCGAACCGCCTCCAGGCCGCTGCCGGCCTCGCCCACGACCTCGAAGCCGTAGCCCTCGAGGAGATCGCGGAGGGCCTCCCGCACCAGGGGGTCGTCGTCGGCGAGGAGCACCCGGCCGGCGGCGCCGGGCGCCTGCGGCCCCTCCGCCTCGCTCGCAAGATCCACGGAGTTCGTCACCATCCCACCCCACAGATTCGGCATCTCGGCAGGCCGCTGAAGGGGGCGGACCCCGTTCCGCCCTGCGGTCAACCCGCAACGGCCGGCCGCGCCGGTGGGATGCCCCAGAGGGGGTCCACCGGCCCGATGCCCCCGCCGAGCGCGAGGGCGTGGCGGATCGCCTCGGTGACGAACGCCTTCCCCGCCCGGACCGCCTCCGGGAGCTCGAGCCCCAGGGCGAGGTAGGCGGCGATGGCGGAGGACAGCACGCAGCCGGTCCCGTGCGTGTGACGGGTGGGGATCCGCTCCCGCCGCAGCCACTCCAGGCGCTCCCCGTCGAAGAACAGGTCGTCGGCCCCCTCGGTGCCCTCGAGGTGCCCGCCCTTCACCAGCGCGGCGCGGGCCCCGAGCTCAACCAGCCGCCGGGCCGCACGCTCCATCTCCTCGGGGGTGCGGACCGGCTCCCCGACGAGGCCCGAGGCCTCCGGAAGGTTCGGCGTCACGAGCGTGGCGAGCGGCAGGATCCTGCTCCGCAACGCCTCCACCGCGTCCTCCGCGAGGAGCGCGTGCCCGTGCTTGGACACGAACACCGGGTCCACCACGAGGTTCCGCACCCCGGTCTCGGCGACCGCGTCGGCCACCGCCTCCACGATCGCCCGCGAGGCGAGCATGCCGGTCTTCGCCGCGTCCACCCCGATGTCGGTGACGACGGCGCGGATCTGGTCGGCGACGGTGCTCGGCGAGAGCTCCTCGTAGCCGCTCACCCCGAGCGTGTTCTGGACCGTGACGGCCGTGATGGCCGTGGTCCCGAACACGCCGAGCGCGCTGAACGTCTTCAGGTCGGCCTGGATCCCGGCGCCGCCGCCCGAGTCGGAGCCGGCGATGGTGAGCGCCCGTGGTCGCGGCGAGGTCGTCTCAGGAGCCACGGGCGAAATGGTCCCACCCGAGGGGCTCGAGCGGCGACCCCCGACCCTCGGCGTCCACCGCGACGAGCCCGGAGCCCTCCACGATCCGGCCGATCTCCGAGAGGCGAACCCCGAAGCGCTCGGAGAGCGCCTCCCGGGCCGGCTCCACCGCCTCGGGGGGGAGCGTGGCGAGGAGCTCGTAGTCCTCGCCGCCGCCGAGCGCGAGCGCGAGCGGGTCGAGCCCCAAGACGTCGGCCCCATCCCGCAGCGCCGGGGAGATCGGCACCCGGGCGAGCTCCACCCGGGCCCCGACCCCGCTCGCCCGACACAGCCTCCCGAGGTCCTTGGCGAGACCGTCGGAGAGGTCGATCATCGCGGTCGCGCCGGCCTGCGCGAGGGTCCGGCCCTCCCCCACGCGGGCCACCGGCCGCGCGAGCGCGTCGGCGAGGGCGCGCCCCCAGGGCTCCGAGAGCGC
>SIRV01000356.1 GCA_004366195.1 Actinomycetota bacterium | reverse complement strand
GGCAGCGTCGGCCGCGACGGTGAGGTGCACCGTCCCGCGGCCGCCCTCCGGCGAGTGCACGATCTGGAGGTCCTCGATGTTGACGTCCGCGCCCCCCAGGGCCGCGGTGAGCTCCGCGAGGACCCCGGGGCGGTCCGGGATCGGGACCTGCAGGACCGCCACACCGGCCCTCACCTGAGGCTTGGCGGCGAGGGTCAGGCGCGCCTCCTTGGCTCGCGCGAAGGCCTCCTCCACCTCCTCGCCGCGAGCCTGGAGGACGAGGTCGCGCAGGTGCAGCAGCCGAGCGGCGTACCGCTCCAGAGCGCCCGCGATCTGCTCGCGGTTGGCGAGGAGGATGTCGGCCCAGAGACGCGGGCTCGAGGCGGCGAGGCGCGTGAGATCGCGGAAGCCGCCGGCCGCGAGGAGCAGGATCTCGGGCTCCCCCGCCTCCTCGGCGGCCGCCAGCCCCATCAGGGCCGTGGAGGCCACCTGCGGGAGATGGCTGACCACGGCGACGAGCCGATCGTGACGCTCCGGCTCCATACGGATGGGGGTGGCGCCGACGCGTCGGGCCCACCGCTCGACCCGCTCCAGCGCGTCGGGATCCGTCGCCTCGGTGCCGCACAGCACCCAGACGACGCCGTCGAGCACGGAGGCCGAGGCACGGTCCGGCCCGGAGCGCTCGGAGCCGCCCCGCGGCCCGCAGGGCCCGCACGACGAGATCGGCGAGGACGGGGATCGGCGTGCAGACGAACACCAGCGTCGCGCCGCGGACGCAGGCCTCCAGCGTGTCCGCAGCACGGAAGCCGGCGCGCGCGGCGGCCCGCTCGAGCACCGCGGGGTCCGCGTCGAAGCCGCGCACCGCATCGCCCGCGCGGATCGCGGCCATCGCGATCGACGTCCCGATCAGGCCGGTCCCGACCACGGCGACGCGCTCAGTCGAGGTCATCGCGCAGCGACTCCGCGCCGTCGAGGTAGACGGGGACGATCTCGCGTTGGGACCGCGAGGTGTGGAAGTGGAGGAGGATACGGACGACGCTCGGCATGGAGCCCGCCACCGGGATCTCGCGGGCGCAGAGCAGGGGCACCGTCCCGAGGCCCATCCGCCGCGCCGCCTCCGCCGGGAACGCGGAGACGAGGTCCTCGGTGGCGGTGAAGAACACGCTCACGATGTCCTCCGGCTCGATCCCGTTCCGCCGCAGGATCTCGCGGAGCAGCCGCTCGGTCGCCCCGAGCACGTGCTCGGGCGTGTCCTCCGGCACCCGGATGGCGCCGCGGACGGCTCGGACGCGGATCTCGTCTCGCATCGGCACGGCGCAAAGGCTACAGGCGCGGGGCCCTTGGCGACCGAGCCCCGAGGCTCAGAGGCCCGCCGCGCGGTACAGCGCGAGGACCTCCTCGGGCTCGAGCTCGCGGATCTCGCCGGGCCGCAGCCGTCCGAGGCGGATGGGGCCCACGCGGACGCGGATGAGCCGGCGCACCGGGAGGCCGACCGCGGCGAGCATCCGACGCACCTCGCGCTTGCGCCCCTCGGCGATCGTCAGGCGTACGGCCCCGCGACCGCCCGCCCGAGCGACCGCTCGAGCAGCGATGGCCCGGGCCGGACCGTCCTCCAGCTCGACCCCTCGGCGCAGGCGGGCGAGGTGGCGTTCGGCGGGGGTCCCCTCCACCTCGGCCAGGTACTCCTTCTCCACCCGGTGGCGGGGGTGCATGAGCCGGTTGGCGAGCTCGCCGTCGTTCGTGAGGAGCAGGAGGCCCTCCGTGTCGCGGTCGAGCCGCCCCACCGGGAAGACCCGCGGTCCCCGGGGCAGGAACCGCCGGAGGTCCGACGCGGCGTGCGGGTCGCGCAACGTGCTGGTCACCCCGGCCGGCTTGTGGAACGCGTAGACGTGGATCCTGGGGTTCACGTTCACGCGGTGCCCGCGGACCCGCACCTCGTCCCGCTCGGGGTCCACGCGATCGCCGAGGCTGGCGACCCGACCGTTGACCGTGACGAGCCCCTTGGCGATGAGCTCCTCGCACGCCCGCCGGGAGCCGAGCCCCGCACGCGCCAGCGCGCGCTGGAGACGCTCGACGGCCATCGGCCTCAGGCGGCGCCGTCGGCGGCGTCGCGCTCGTCCGCCGCGGCGAGGAGCGGGGCGAGCGGCGGCAGGTCGGCGAGGGACGAGAGCCCGAGCCGCTCGAGGAACTCCGGCGTCGTGCCGTAGAGCATCGGCCGACCGGGTCCCTCCTCCCGACCCACCTCGGCGACCAGCCCTCGCTCGATCAGCGCGCGGAGGACCCCGTCGGAGTTCACGCCGCGGATCGACGCGATCTGGTGGCGCGTCACCGGCTGCTTGTACGCCACGATCGCGAGGGTCTCCAGCGCCGCCTTCGTGAGGCGGACGTGGCGCGAGGCCAGCACGAACCGCTCGACGACGGGGGCGGCCTCGGGGCTCGTCGTGAGCCGCCACCCGCCGGCCACGTTGCGGAGCACGATGCCGGCGCCGCGCTCCTCGTAGGCACGGGCGAGCTCCTCGCAGAGCGCGTCGACCTCCCGACGGTCCACCCCCAGGGAGCGCGCGAGCTCGACGGAGGCGACCGGGTCGTCGCTCACGAACAGGAGCGCCTCGAGGTCCCGCAGGAGCTCCGAGCGTTCGCTCACGCGGCGCCCTCCCAGACCACCTCGATCTCGCCGAAGGTCTCCGCCTGTCGGAGCTCGACCGTCCCCTCCCGGTACAGCTCGAGGAGGGCGAGGAAGCGGACGACCACCTGGATCCGCTCCTCGCAGTCGGCGACCAGGTCCCGGAAGCGCGCCGCGCGCCGCCGCTGGAGGTGCTCGCGCACCGCGCGCAGCGCCTCGGCCATCGTGTAGCGGATCGGCGTCACGTGCGAGAGGTCGAGCACCGGCGGCGGCCGGAGGGCTGCCGCCGCGATCCGCGCGAGGTCCTGGGCGGTGACCTTCTCCAGCACGTCCGGGTACAGGTGCGCGAACTCCGGCGGCGGTCCCGCCAGGCGCGGCACGTACAGGGTCTCCCGCTCGATCCGCTCCGCCAGCCACGCCGTGACCCGCCGGAACGCAGCGAGCTCCAGGCTGCGCGCGTACGCCAGGTCGGGCGAGACCCCGATGAGGTCCTCCTCGTCGACGGCCTCGTGCCGCGGCATCAGCCGACCGACCTTCAGCTCGAGCAGGATCGCGCACACGGCGAGGAACCAGGTGGCCTCCTCGAGGCTCCAGCCGTCCGTCTCCCGCGCGTGCTCGAGGAAGCGCTCGGTCACGACCGCGATCGGCACGTCGCACACGTCGATCTTCTGCTCGAGGAGGAGGTCGGCCAGCACGCGGAACGGTCCGGCGAACACCGGGAGCTCGACCGCGAACCCGGCGCGCTCCTCGCTCATGACAGGTGCATCGCGTCGCGGACCGCCTTCATCGTCTCCTCCACGACGGGGCGGACCTTCGCCGCGCCGGCCGCCAGGACCTCCTCGACGAGGCCCGGCCGACGCTCGAGCTCCTCGCGCCGCTCGCGGAAGTCGCGGAAACGCTCCACGATCCGGTCGGCGAGGTTCGTCTTGCACTCCACGCACCCGAGGGCGCCGCTCCGGCAGTTCTCCTCCGTCCAGGCCAGGATGTCGGGCGAGAAGCGCCGGTGCAGCGTGAACACC
The DNA here is from genome assembly GCA_004366195.1 of Actinomycetota bacterium. Lineage (GTDB taxonomy): Bacteria > Actinomycetota > UBA4738 > UBA4738 > HRBIN12 > HRBIN12. The sequence continues at coordinate 1,934 of SIRV01000356.1, read as the reverse complement.
GGGCAGATCTCGGGACGACCGGGGTCGCCGCGGCGCACCTTCTGCGGATCGGTGATGAACGTGCGGACGGTGCGGCGGACGGTCTCCTCCTCGTCCCGCACGTTGATCACGTTGTCGAGGGACTTCGACATCTTGCGCCCATCGGTCCCGGGGATCAGCGGGGGCTCGGACAGCAGCGGCTGGGGCTCCACGAGGACCGGACCGTACAGGCGGTTGAAGCGGCGGACGATCTCCCGGGAGAGCTCGAGATGGGGCACCTGGTCCTCCCCCACCGGCACCAGCTCTCCCTTCACGATCGTGATGTCGACGGTCTGCAGGACCGGGTACCCGAGGAGGCCGTAGTTCGCGATGTCGCGCTCGCCGGCGTCGCGGAGCCGCTCCTTGTACGTCGGTACGCGCTCGAGCCACCCGAGCGGGGTGATCATGCCGAGCAGGAGCGTCATCTCGGCGACCTCCTTGATGTCGGACTGCCGGTAGAGCGTCACCCGATCGGGGTCGATCCCGGCGGCCAGGAGATCGAGGACGAGCTCGCGCGTGAACCCCGGCAGCTCGGCCGTGCGGTCGAAGTGGGTCGTGAGCATGTGCCAATCGGCGATGAAGTAGAAGCACTCGTGCTCCTCCTGGAGCCGCAGCATGTTCTCGACGTTGCCGAACCAGTGACCGATGTGCATCGGCCCCGTCGGCCGGTACCCGGTCAACACGCGCTGCTTGCGCTCGGTGCTCGTGCCCACGATGTCGGCAAGGATAGCGCGGCCGCGGCGGCCGGCATCGCAGGCTCAGCAGATCGGGACGTCGGCGCCGGCGATGAGCCGGGTGAGCGCGGCGGCGAGGGCCCGGACGATCCCGAGCAGCGGGCCGGAGAGGAGGAAGAACACGACGAGGATGAACAGGACGAGGTACTGGTCGAGGTTCCGGTAGACCTCGCGGGCCCTCGGCGGCAGGTGCGGGGCCAGGAGCTTCGCACCGTCGAGGCCGGGGATCGGCATGAGCTGGAACACGAATTGGTACACGTTCACGAGGAAGCCGGCGTAGACGAGCTCCCACAGCACGCCGCCGACGCCGCTGCGCAGGACGAGGCCGAGGATCGCGGCGAGCGCGAGGTTCGCGCCGAGGCCGGCCAGCGTGACGAGGGTCGCCCCGCGACGGCCCCCGCGCAGGTGGTACGGGTCGAGCGGCAGCGGGTTCGCGTAGGCGAAGATCGGCAACAGGCAGAAGTTGCCCGAGGCGACGAGGACGAGCACGAGCCCCGGGAGGATGACGGTCCCGAAGGGGTCGACGAGGGGACGGGGATCGAGGCCGAGCCTTCCCCACCGCCGGGGGGTCGGGTCGCCGAGCCGGTCGGCCACGAGCGCGTGCGCGTACTCGTGCAGGGCCAGGCTCGGCGCGAGCGCCACGAGGAGGAACGCGGCGAAGCGCAGGGACTCCACGGCCTACCCGAACCACCCGTGGACGAGCGGTGGGGACGACACCGGCTCGGCGGCGATGGTGAGGGATGCCAGGACCCGCGCCGTGGCCATCTCGGCGCCCGACTCGGTCCGGGCGTGGACGGTGCCGAGCTCCTCGCCCGCGCGGAGCTCATCGCCCACCTTGGGGCGGAAGACGATCCCCACGGCGGGGTCGATGGGGTCGCCCTTACGGCGGCGTCCCGCGCCGAGGTCGGCGCTCGCGCGGCCGATCGCCTCCGCATCGACGGCGGCGAGATGCCCGTCGGCGGGGGCGAGGATGGGGCGCACCACCGGGGCCCGCGGCAGCACCGACCACGGGTCGTCGACGACCCGGGGATCCCCACCCTGCGCCTCCACCATGCGCCGGAACGTCTCGAGGGCCGCGCCCTCCGCCAGTGCTCGCTCGGCCCCCCGTCGAGCCTCGTCCGCATCGATCCCGAGGAGGCGGACCTGCGCCTCAGCGGCGAAGATCAGTGCGAGCTCCCCCAG
>SIRV01000355.1 GCA_004366195.1 Actinomycetota bacterium | reverse complement strand
CCCGGGTCGACGCCTCGGCGTTCGAGACCCTGACGCCCATCAAGCACGTCGTGTTCCTCATCAAGGAGAACCGCTCCTTCGACCACCTCTTCGGGCGGTTCCCCGGGGTGAACGGCGCGCGCGTCGCGAACGACCGCGGGACGATCCGGCCCCTCACCCCGGCCGAGGACCAGCGGGCGCACGACCTCCCGCACTGCTACCAGTGCGCGGTCGCCGCCGTGGACGGCGGACGGATGGACGGCTTCAACCAGACGGAGCCGGCCGACACGTGGGCCTTCACGCAGTTCCGACCCCACCAGATGCCGAACTACTGGCACTGGGCCGAGCGGAACGTGCTCTTCGACAACTTCTTCGCCTCGGCGATGGGCCCGTCCTTCCCGAACCACCTGTACGCGATCGCCGCGACCGCCGGCGGAGCCCTCGACAACCCCGTGCAGACCTTCCAGGCGCTCCGGCGCCAGCAGGAGCGGGGCTTCGCGAAGTCCTGGGGGTGCGACATCGCCGAGCCCGGGGCTTACGTCGAGATCCTGGACCCCGAGGGCGACCTCGTGAAGGTCGATCCGTGCTTCGACTTCCTGACCGTCGGCGACCTGCTGAACGCGAAGGGCATCCCGTGGGCCTCCTACGCGGCGACGAACACCCAGCTCGGCTACATCTGGTCGGCCTACGCGGCGATCCGGCGCTACCGCGAGAACACCACGATGTGGGACCGCTTCATGCGGCCGGTGGACGACCTCATCCGGGATATCCGCGCCGACCGGCTGCCGCCGGTCACCTGGGTCACGCCGCGGTTCCAGCTCTCGGAGCACCCCGAGTACAACTTCTGCCACGGCGAGAACTGGACCACGGAGGTCGTGAACGCCATCATGGAGAGCCCCATGTGGGAGGACACCGCGATCTTCCTCACGTGGGACGACTACGGCGGCTTCTACGACCACGTGCCCCCCAAGCAGATCGACCCGTTCGGGTACGGGATCCGGGTGCCGCTCCTCGTGATCTCGCCCTACGCGAAGGACGGCTTCGTCAGCCACGAGGAGGGCGAGTTCTCGAGCGTGCTCCGCTTCATCGAGGACAACTGGGGCCTCACCCAGCTCACCCACCGGGACCGGCGGGCGACGCCGCTGCTCTCGGCCTTCGACTTCCACCAGGTGCCGAGGCCCCCCGATCCGCGGCCGCTGCGCACCGACTGCGAGGGTCCCATCTGGTCGCCGCCGCCCCCCGACCCGCCGACGGGCTAGGTGGGCGGGTCGGCGCCCGTTCGCTAGGCTCGGGCGCGACCGATGAGGTCCTCTCGCCCAGCCCTCCGATCCCTCGTCGCCCTGGCGGCGGCCGTCGTGCTCGCCGCCGCGTGCGTCCGCGCCGGCGGCGAGCCGCGCGGCTCGGATGCCCCGCAGCCCTCCTGGAGCCCGAGCGTGATCACCACCGGCAGCCCCGAGGGGGGCTTCGACGCGACGGCCCTCGAGACGCGGTTCCCCATCAAGCACGTGGTCTTCCTGATCAAGGAGAACCGGACGTTCGACCACCTGTTCGGCACGTTCCCCGGGGCGAACGGCGTCACGGTGGGGATGGACCACGGGGTGCCGCGCCCGCTCGTCCGCGGGACGGACGGCCGCCTCCCCGGCGACATCCCTCACTGCTACCAGTGCGCCCTCGCCGCGTGGAACGGGGGCAAGATGGACGGCTTCGACCAGGGCGAGCACGGGGACTGGGCGTACACCCAGCTCCACAAGGACCAGCTCCCGAACTACTGGCGGTGGGCGAGGGAGTTCGTCCTGTTCGACAACTTCTTCGCGAGCGCGCAGGGTCCCTCGTTCCCGAACCACCTCTACTCGATCGCGGCCCAGTCCGGCGGGGCCCACGACAACCCGCGGCGGATCCCGGGGGTCACGCGCGGCTCGAACACGTTCGGGTGCGACGCGCCCCCGGAGCAGCTCGTCGAGGTCGTGGACTCCGAGGGACGGGTGAAGAAGGTCCACCCGTGCTTCGACTTCCTCACCGAGGGCGATCTGCTGAACCGGGCCGGCATCCCCTGGGCGTACTACGCGGCCAAGGAGGACCAGCGCGGCTACATCTGGTCGGCCTACGCGGCGATCCGCCGCTACCGGATGAACCCCGAGCGCTGGCAGCGGCACATGTTCCCCGTGGACAACGTGATCCGGGACATCCGGGACGGCAAGCTGCCGCCGGTCACGTGGATCACCCCGCGGTTCGAGCTCTCGGAGCACCCCGAGTACAACTTCTGCCACGGCGAGAACTGGTCCACCAAGGTGATCAACGCGATCATGCGCTCGGACATGTGGCCCACGACGGCGATCTTCCTCACCTGGGACGACTACGGGGGGTTCTACGACCACGTGCCGCCGCCGCAGGTGGACGACTTCGGGTTCGGCATCCGGGTGCCGCTCATCGTGATCTCGCCGTACGCGAAGGAGGGCAAGGTCAGCCACGAGCTCGGCGAGTTCTCGAGCGTGCTCCGCTTCATCGAGGACAACTGGGGGCTGCGGCAGCTCACGCACCGCGATCGCGAGGCCACGCCGCTGCTCTCGGCCTTCGACTTCGACCAGGAGCCGCGTCCACCGCTCCCGCTGCCGCTGCGGGACGACTGCGAGGGGCCGATCTGGAAGCCTGCGAAGTGAGTGGGGTTCAGGCCTCGATCACGACGAGCTCGGGCGGTGTGGCCTGCAGGAACCCGGCGCGGTCCTCCTCGACGGCGAACGTGTTGATGCAGAGGGCGAGCCCCTTGCCCTCCGGCAGGTAGAAGTTGGCCTCGTAGTTCCAGACGTCGCCGGGGAGGAACGCCTCCTCGCCGGGGTCGGTCCCGAGCTCGTAGAAGCGGTCCCCCACCCAGTCGGGCGGGAAGGCGATGCCGAGCTCGTACCCGCCGATCCACCACTCGTCCCCGAGGAGGCCGACCTCGCGGTAGTAGCGCTCCACGGTGGCGAGGAGCTCCCGGGCGGGGAGGCCGGGTCGGAGGGCCTCGGCGACGACGGCGACGGCGTCGGTGACCCGTCGGACCGCCTCGCGGACGGCGGGGGAGGGCTCGCCGATCGAGAAACACCGGGCGGTGTTCGCGTGGTACCGCGCGACGACGCCGCAGACGTCCACGTTCACGAGATCGCCCGGCTCGATCCGCCGCCGGCTCGCCAGGCCGTGGACGGTGGAGGCGCGGTAGCCCGAGAGCACGGGGAGCGGGATCGCCGCCACCTCGCCGCCGGCGGCGGCCATGGCGCGGACCATCTCGCCGTAGACCTCGAGCTCGGTGACGCCGGGGGCGAGGGCCTCGCGGGCGGCGGCGAGGCCGACGTCGGCCACGCGCTGCGCCTCCCGCACCACCGCGAGCTCGCGCTCGGACTTGCGGCGGCGGACGCTCCGGGCGACCCCGGTCGCGTCCACGACCCGGGCGCCGACCCGCTCGAGGGCCGCGTCGAGGGCGGCCGCCACGTCGGGGCGGGGCCGGTACGCCCGACGCTCGACACCCACGGTCCCGCCGAGCCATCCCAGGGCCCGGAGCTCGTCGACGACGAAGTCCAGCATCTCCCAGCCGAGGCCGGGCCCGATCCGGACCTCGGGAGCGACGCTGGTGAAGCGGAGCAGCGTGACCTCCTCGGGGTCGTCGAACTGCACCGGCTCCTCGCGGTCCACGTGGAGGGCGACGCAGGAGCCCGGCACCCAGTCGCGGGGGCCGTTGGCCTGGTACCACTCGGCGGCGTAGCCGGTGAGGTAGCACATGGACTCCGGGGTCGAGGCGATGAGGCAGTCCACGCCGGCCTCCGCCATGGCGGCCCGCGTGCGCGCCCACCGCTCGCGGTACTCCTCGAGGGGGAAGGGCGCCTCGCTCGGTGGGTCGAACCGCTCGAGGTACCAGCGCTTGTTCGGGCCGAGCGCCTCGCTCACGCCGCGGTGACCTCCAACACCAGCTTGCCGCGGACGCGTCGCTCCTCGAGACGCCGGTGGGCCTCGGCCGCGCGCTCCAGGGGGAGCACCTCGTCCACCGGGACCCGCAGGCGGCCGGCGGCGATCTCCGCGAGGACCGCCTGGGTCGCCTCGCGGAGGCGCTCGACCGGCTCGATGGTCCCGCTGTACGTGAGGACGCGGATCGCCTTGCGGTACAGCGCCCGGAGGTCGAGTTCCTCCGTCGCGCCCGCCGAGACCCCGAAGAGCGCGAGCCTGCCGTAGGGCCCGAGCGCCTCGAGGGCCGCGGCGGTGTACCCGTCGCCGAGGGGGTCGAACACCACCGTCGGGCGGAGCTCGGCCACGGCGCCCGCGAGGTCCTCCGCGCCCACGACGAGGGCGCGCTCGGCGCCCTGCTCCTCGACGAAGGCGGCCTTGGCCGGATCGCCGGTCTGCCCCCAGGCCCGGACGCCAGCGTTCCGGAGCACCTGGAGCAGGAGCGAGCCGACCCCGCCGGCGGCGCCGAGCACGAGGGCGCGGTCCTCCGGCGTGATCTCGGCCACGCGGTGGGCGAGGGCCCAGGCCGTGCCGCCCGCGATGGGGGCGGCCGCGGCCTGCACGGGGTCGACCCCGGCCGGCAGGTCCACGACGGCCTCGGCCGGCGCGGCGGCCCGCTCCGCGTAGAGGCCCTGGCGCGTGACCCCGACGCCGGCCCCGCGGACCACGACCCACCGGCCCTCGACCCTCCCGACCGCCTCCGCACCGGGGACGAAGGGGAGGGGCTGGCTCCCGCCCGCCACCGTGCCCCGGGTCACCCAGAGGTCGAGCGGGTTCACCCCCGCGTAGGCGACCTCGACGAGCACCTCGCCGGGGCCCGGGATGGGCTCCGGCGCCTCCTCCACGACGAGGGGCTCGCCGAACCGGTGCACGCGCGCCGCTCGCACGGTGCGGAACCTACCGCACCGGCTCACCACCCGGCGAACGCGGCGACCTGCTCGTCGGGTAGATCCGGGCGGCGTTGTCCGCCGCGACGAGGCTCGCGATCCGCTCGGCGTCGGCGGGCGAGCACCGTCCGTCGGCGACCCACCCGCCGAGCACCTCGGCGAGGCCCCGCCGGAAGTGGGCCGCGCCCACCAGGTACAGCTCGGCGAGGCCGAAGGCGTCGGACGAGTACAGCTGCTTGGTGAAGGGCGCGAGCTCCAGCGCCTCGGCGAGGAGGCGGCTGGCGCTCGGGCCGAGGTACGTGATGGCCTCGCCCACGTCGAAGTAGACGTTCGGGAGCACCGCGGCGAGGTACCCCGCCTCGCGGTGGTACGGGTAGCAGTGGAGGAAGACGACGTTCACCCCCATCCGCCCGAGCTCCTTGACCAGGTCGGTGAGGAGCGAGGGGTTGGCGAGGTGCAGGGTGAGGTCGGGATCGCCCCACCCGCTGTGGATCTGGAGGGGGAGGCCGCGCTCCCGGGCGCGTTCGGCCCCGGCGTAGATGCCGAAGCGGAGCAGGACGGGGTCGGTGAGCCGCCCCCCGCCGGCGGCCAGCCAGCGACCGGCTGCCTCGACCACCTCCTCGCGCGTCGGCGGCCTGGGATCGAAGGCGAACCCGCCCCGGTACGCGACGATCGTCTTCAGCCCCACGGCCCGTTCGCACCGCCGTTCGAGCTCCGACCGGAACGCGTCGGCGTACCCCGCCGCCTCGACACCCGAGGCCGCCACGTCCTCGGCGACCGCCTCGAGCCGCACCACCTCCGAGGCCGGGACCCCGGCCAGCTCGCCGGTGCGCTCGACGTCGGTCACCTCACCGGGGCGGTACCCGCTCTCCACGATGAGGTGCCCCAGCCCGGCCGCGCGCAGGAGCCGGCGGTTCACCTCCTCCGCCCCGAGCTCGGCCCGTCGCTCCAGGTAGCGATCCACGTCCACGAGCGGGTCGAGATCCAGGACGGGGGCGCACCACCGCCGGATCGCGAGACCGATGGGGGACTCGAAGTGCGAGGTCCCGGCCGGGGGCGGGTCGAAGCCCTCGTTGATCAGGTCCTCGAACCCCCGCCGATCCAGGTCCTCCTCGACGACCCCGTGGCAGTGGTGGTCGGTGAGGGGGAGATCTCGCAGGAACGCCTCGAGCTCAGCGGACATCAACATCCCCTCGCGTTTCGACACCGTCCTGCTCGGGCTCGGGCGGGGCCTCGGCGAGGGCGGCGGCCAGGAACCGGTAGGTCCACTCCTCGGCGAAGCGCCGGGACTCGGCGAAGACGATCGGCACCTCCTGGTAGCGGAGCTGGAGCCGGGCGAGCATGTCGGCGAGCCAGGCGCCGGGGGCGTGCTCCAGCCCGAACAGCTGCGAGTACCGGCCCTCGACGACGACCGCGGCCGAGGGCACCTCGGCCAGACGCTGCATCTGGAACGCGAGCGTGCCGTCCGACAGCGAGCTCGCCAGGTTCTCGAGCGTCTTGCGTTCCACGGTGCCGATGGGGTCGCCCTCGGCCACGACGGCGTAGTCGCCCGCCGAGAGCGCCAGGCGCTCCGTCGTCACCCCGCGGTTGGCGAACCGGTACGGGTAGCGCTCCCGTGTGTCCACGGCGATCGTGAAGCCCTCAGGGAGGGCCCGGGCCCGGGGGATCCTGGCGCCGGGGTTCGCGGCGCGCGCCGCCCTCGTCTGCCAGAAGATCGCCGGCCGCCCGCGCGTCTCGGTGAAGACGAACTGCGAGCGCGCGTGGCGCGGCCGATCCAGCACGAGGTGGACGCCCGCGCCCCGGCGCCGGCACGAGAGGACCGGGGTCTCCTCGACGATCTCGGCGTCCGCCGGCCAGTCCTCCTCGAAGGGGTGGCAGTACACGCGGGCCGAGCGCGGCCACGTGTCCCGCGCCTTCAGCACGAGCCCGCCCTCGATCGGCAGCCGCAGGAGGTACGGGAGCCTGCTGTCCTCCTGCGGGTTCCGCGCGATGGTGAAGACCGCTCCCATGCTCCGCCCGCGCACGCTACCCGAAGCCGCGCGCCGCGTCCCGGAGGTGCAGACA
>SIRV01000354.1 GCA_004366195.1 Actinomycetota bacterium | reverse complement strand
CGGTCTCGCCGATCAGCTCGGCCCGCCGCTCGACGGTGGTGAGCAGCCTCGGCTCGCGCCCAGGCGTGAGGACCTCGCGCGGATGCCGGTCGAAGGTGACGGCCACCGGGCGGAGGCCCCGCTCCCGGGCCGCCTCCACGGCCCGGCCGAGCACCGCCCGGTGCCCGAGATGGACGCCGTCGAAGGAGCCGATCGTCACGACGGTCGGCCCGTCGGGCGCCGGCAGCGAGGCGAGACCCCGGATCAGCTCCACGGCCCCCGAGGGTACCGGACGGACGCTCAGCCCTCGGGGGCGAGGACCATCTCCGGCCTCGCCTTGGCGCCCTCGTCCCGCCAGATCCCGATCAGGCGCCCGTCGGGGCCGAACACGGCGTAGGGGCCGGGGATCCCCACCGGCGCGAGGATGCTGCCGTTCGCCGCGGCCCGGGCCTCCGCCGGCTCCTCGAGCTCGATCCTCGGCAGGTGCGCGACGGCGCGCTCGAGCGGCAGGGGCTCGCCGGGGTCCTCCGGCGGGCGGGCCTCGGCGACCGAGAACGGCCCGATCGCCGTGCGACGCAACGCAGCGAGGTGGGCCCCGCACCCCAGCGCCTCCCCCACGTCGGCCACGAGCACCCGGACATACGTGCCGCCGGAGCAGACCACGCGGAAGTCGAACCGGGGCGGGTCGAAGGCGAGGACCTCGAACCGGTCCACCCGGATCCTCCGCGGCTCGGCCTCCAGGCGCTCGCCGCGACGGGCCGCCTCGTAGAGCTTCCGTCCGCCCACCTTCACGGCCGAGTACGCCGGCGGACGCTGGAGCGACTCGCCCTCGAGGGCCGCGCAGGCCCGCTCGAGCTCCTCGCGCGAGACCTCGACCGGGGCCGTCGCTGTGACCTCTCCCTCGGCGTCCAGGGTCGTTGTTCGCGCACCGAGCACGCCGGTCCCCTCGTAGGTCTTCGCCAGGTCCCCCAGGAACCGCAGCAGGCGCGTCGCCCGGCCCACGCCGAGCACGAGCAGACCCGTCGCCATCGGGTCGAGCGTGCCGGCGTGCCCCACCTTCCGCGTCCCGAGCGCCCGCCGCACCACGTCCACGACGTCGTGCGAGGTCATCCCGGCGGGCTTGTCGACGAGCAGGATCCCCTCGATCGCCACGCCCCGAGGCTACCCGACCGGCCTCGGTCCACGTGTGCGGACCACGACGCGGGCGTCCGGCGGCGTTCAGGGGTTGACGCGGAGATCCTCGGTCGGCCATCCCTCAGGGCCAGCCAGGATCTCCGGATAGCCTTGATCGCGGCGGCCTGCAGCACTCGGGCCTCGCTCGGAAGCTCGAGCATCGTGCGTCGCCGGAGCTCCGCCAGCACGTCGAGGGCCGCCGCCCGCGAGGCGCGTCGGTGCACGACGAAGTAGACCTCCCCGGCGTTGATCCACGACATCACGGGCGTCCCTGTCTCAGGGACCTCCTGCACGCGGGCGGCGGCGGGCTCCACGCCCTCGAGCCAGGCGAGGACCGCCCAGGAGTCGAGGCAGTAGTCGCTCACCGGTCCCGGCGGACCTCTTCCGCGTGCTCGGCTTCCACCGTTCTGAGGAGACCGGCGCCCCGGAAGGCACCCCTCGGTTCCCGGGGCGAGGGAACGGGCTCGACGACCACGCCCCCGTTCGCGAGCCGGAACGTCACCTCGTCACCTGGCCGGATGCCGAGCCGGTCACGGAGCTCCTTGGGGATCACCACCTGCCCTTTCGGGCCCACCCGCGAAGTCATACCGCAGAGTATGACCGTCCGCCGTCCGGATGTGCCCTCCTATCGGACGGACGGAGCGGTGATCTATGTTAATGTGTGTGCATGTTCCGCCGGAGGCTGCACATCCTGCTCGATGAGGACCGCTACCGCCGGGTAGCCGCCGAAGCGAGCGCCCGCGGCGTCTCCGTTGCCCGGGTGATCCGGGAGTCGATCGATGCCCTCCTCCCGGGGGACCGTGGCCGCCGGGCGCGCGCCGCTCGGCGGATCCTCGCGGCCCCCCCGATGCCGGTGCCCGATCCGGACGACCTCCGGCGGGAGCTGGAGGAACTCAGGGCCGGCGGCGCGTGATCGTCCTCGACACCACGGTGCTGGTCTACGCGGTGGGCGGGGACCACCCCCTGGCGGGACCGTGCCGGCGCCTGGTGGAGGCGATCGGCGAGGCCCGCCTCGATGCCACGACGACGGCGGAGGTCATCCAGGAGTTCGTGCACGTGCGGGCGCGGCGCCGGACGCGCCGTGACGCGGCGGAGCTCGGCCGTAGCTACGCCGAGCTCCTCTCCCCGCTGCTCGCGGTCAGCGCCGACGTGCTCGCTCACGGGCTCAGGCTGTTCGAGCGCCACCCGGCCCTCGGCGCGTTCGACGCGGTCCTCGCGGCGGCCAGCCTGGAGCTGGAAGCCGAGGCGCTGGTCTCAGCCGACCGGGCGTTCGGCTCGGTGCGAGGCCTGCCGTGGGTCGATCCCGCGGGCCCCGACCTCGAGCGACTCCTAGCCGCCCCGGGCTGAACCTCCTCAGGCGGCGCACCTCCCGCCACGTGCGCATCAGCGGATCGGGCGGTAGTCATAGCCGATCAGCCGCAGCTCACCGCCGATGGGCGCGAACAACAGGAAGAGGGTGGCCTCGCACCAGGCCGGATCACCGGTCTCTGGAGTTCCCCCGCTTTCGTGGACGGTTGAACCCTACGCGACGTCGGTCTGGTCTTGAGCCCACCTCCTTTCGAACTCCGCCGGCGCGAGCATGCCGATCGACGAGTGGCGCCGGCGGGGGTTGTAGAAGGCCTCGATGAAGTCGAACACCGCCATCCGGGCCTCCGTCCGGTTGCGGAACGTGGTCCTGTCGATCAGCTCGCACTCGAGCGTGGCGAAGAAGCTCTCGGCGACGGCGTTGTCATACGCGTCGCCGACCGAGCCCATCGAGGGTGAGATGCCGGCCTCCTTGCAGCGGCGACCGAACACGTAGCTCGTGTATTGGCACCCGCGGTCGGAGTGGAAGATCGGCCCGGCTCCCGGACGGCGGTTCGCGATCGCCATCTCCAGGGCGTCCAGGACGAGCTGCGTGCTGAGATCCTCCCGCATGCACCAGCCGACCACCCGGCGGGAGAAGCAGTCGAGCACCACCGCCAGGTAGAGGAAGCCGGCCCAGGTCGGGACGTAGGTGATGTCCGCGACCCAC
>SIRV01000353.1 GCA_004366195.1 Actinomycetota bacterium | reverse complement strand
GTCATCACGGGGTCGTTGATGATGCCTCCATCCGAGTCGCAGATCATCACGTACTTGCCCTGGCCCACGGCGCACCGCGAGAGGTCGCGCGGGGTGAGGAGCTGAGCGAAGGTGAACCCGTCCGGCCCCGAGATCTCCAGGCACCGCTCGACGGCCACGTCCCACAGGGTCACGTCGTGCAGGAGCGCCTCGAACTCCGCCTCGAACGTGTCGAACCGGATGGGGAAGAGCATGTGGTTGTAGACCGTGAACCCCTTGGGGTCGTACCGCTGCGTGGCCTCGTAGTAGGGCGTACGCCGCAGGCGGGCTCCCCGCTGGACCAGGCTCATGTCGAACGCCATCCGGACCCCTCCTCCTGTCCTCGGGCGCGGCCGTCCGGCCTGCGCCGCCCCCATAGGGACGCGCCGGTATCGTGCGGCCGCGCTCCCGGGGCGCCAACCGTCGCCCCTGACCAGGGGTCAACCGCCCGAGCGCGGTCCCGGCTCAGGCGGAACGCGCGACGGGCTCGACCTGGGGCGGCTTCGAGGCGACGCCGTCGAGGTAGGCCCGGGCGACCATGGCCATGAACGCGTACACCTCGTCCTCGTTGCGGGCGAAGGGCCCCGGTCGGTAGCCGCTCGAGGTCAAGCCTCGGTTCACCGACTCGCACGCCGCCCAGTCCTCGCGGTTCGTGATGTCCCAGAACTCCGCGGCGTAGGACGGATCGAAGTCCGGACGCTCCCGCGCCTCCGGCGGGAAGAGCCAGAGGCACTCCACCTTGGTCTCGCCCGGTCCGAGCGGCTCGAACCGGTGGGTCATGACGTAGTCGGGATGCAGGCTGATCAGCAGGTTCGGGAACAGGCCGTAGTAGTAGACCTCCCGCGCCTGCTTGTCGTTCAGCCCCCGGATGCGGACGCCCCGCGACGCGCCGGTGAGCGACATCGTCTCGGCGAAGTCCATCAGCTCCATCGAGCCGCCGACCCACAGCCCGTCGTGCGGGTAGTTCTCGCCGGAGTCGGGCGGCGTGACCTTGCAGAGCTCGGGGTGGATGCTCGGGCAGTGGTAGCACTCGTGGTAGTTCTCGGTGATCGTCTTCCAGTTCGCCCGGACCACGTAGCCGTGCTCGGCGCCGACGAACATCCGTTCGGGCTCCCAGGGCGCGACGAGCTCCTCCAGGTTGCCGACCCACTCCTCGAACGGGATGGCGTCGCCGCTCGCGTTCACGAACACCCACCCGTGCCACTCCGCCACGCGGGCCGGGATGAGCGGGTACTCGGCCTTGTCGAACCCCGGGACGTCCCCGAAGCGCGGTGCGGCGCGCAGGGCCCCGTCGAGCCCGAACACCCACGCGTGGTAGGGGCACTTGATCACGCGCTCGCGCCGGTGCCCGCCGGGCTCCAGCAGCTCGTGGCCCCGGTGGCGGCAGGCGTTGTGGAAGCCCCGGAGGACGCCGTCCTCCCCCCGGACGAGCAGGATGCCCTCCTGGCCGATCCGGACGGCCCGCTGGTCCCCGGGCTCTCCGAGACCCTCGGTCCTCCCCACGCAGACCCACCCGCCGGCGAACAGGTGCTCCACCTCCCAGGCGAAGACCTCCGGCGAGGTGTAGGCCTCGGCCGGCAGGGTCCGGCTGGCCGCGAACGAGGGCCGGAGCACCGGCTCCAGGCTCGCGGGATCGATCGGCGCGGGACGCCGCTGCATGAGGTCACCACCCCCCACCTGGACGCATCTCGGGTTTGACTGGACGCATCTCGAGTTTGAACGACCGTTCAGACCCTGCCTTGAGCCTAGCAGCCCCGTGGGGCTCGGGGAAGGAGGCTCGCTGACCGCCGGTTCGCGCGGGCTACGCGAGGTCCCCCGCCGCGAACACACGCTCCCCCTCGACCAGGGTCAGCTCGACCTTCGCCTCCGCGAGCTCCTCCACGGGGTGCTCGAAGAGGTTCCGGTCCAGGACCACCAGGTCGGCGAGCTTCCCGACCTCGACGGAGCCGGTCTCCCGGTCGAGGTGGTTCACGTAGGCCGAGCCCATCGTGAAGGCGGCCAGCGCCGTGGGGAGGTCCAGGCGCTCGTCGGGGAGGAACGCCTCCCGGTTCTCGACCGTGTACGGGTAGTTCGGGGGCATCACGCGGTTCACGGCCACGTGGATCTCCTCGAGCGGGTTCGGGCTCGAGACGCCCCAGTCGCTGCCCATCGCCAACACCGCCCCGTGCCGCACCAAGCTCCGGAACGGGTACTGCCAGCGCCAGCGGGGCTCGCCGAGGAAGGGGATCGTGAGGTCGTCCATCTGCGACTCGTGGGCGGCCCACAGGGGCTGCGCGTTGGCCACCGCTCCGAGCCGGCGGAAGCGCGGCAGGTCGTCGGGGTGGACGATCTGGATGTGGGCGAGGTGGTGGCGCCCGTCGCTCGGCCCGTTCGCGCGGATCGCCGCCTCGATCGCGTTCAGGCCCTCCCGCACCGCGCGGTCGGCGAGGGCGTGGAAGTGGACCTGGAACCCCTCCGCGTCCAGCCGGGTCACGGCCTCCCGCAGGAGCTCGGGCTCGACGAAGAGGATGCCGCGGTTGTCGGTCGGCTCCCCCCGGGCGTCGAGGTAGGGGTCGAGGACCGCGGCGGTGAAGTTCTCGCACACGCCGTCGAGCATGATCTTCACGCTCGTCGCCCGGAAGCGCCCCGCCCGTCCGCGCTCCCGCTGCTCGAGCAGATCGGGGATCTGCTCCAGGCCCCGGTACCGGTCCCACCAGAGCGCCCCCACGACCCGCGCGGTGAGCTCGCCCCGCTCCGCCACCGCGACGTACGCCTCGAGCGTGGGGTAGGACCCGCCGACGATCGCGTCCTGCCAGGCCGTGATGCCGAGCGAGTGCAGGTAGCGCTGGGCCTCGAGCAGCCCGCGCTCCCACTCCTCCTGGGTCGGTTCGGGCGCGAGGTCGCCCACCAGACGCATCGCCCCCTCCTGGAGGGTCCCCACCGGCTCCCCGAGCTCGTCCCGCTCGATCCGCCCGTCCGGCGGGTCTGGCGTCTCGCGCGTGATGCCGGCGAGCTTGAGCGCCATCGAGTTCACCCACGCGCTGTGCCCGTCCCGGCTGGGGAGGAACACCGGTCGGTCGGGGACGATCTGGTCCAGGATCTCCTTGGAGGCGATCCCGCCCGGGAACACGTCCATCGCCCAGCCGCCGCCGAGGATCCACTCCGCCTCGGGGTGGGACTCGGCGTAGGTCCGGATCGCCTCCCGGTACTCGTCGAGCCCGTGGAGGTCGAGGAGCTCGCACTGGAGC
>SIRV01000352.1 GCA_004366195.1 Actinomycetota bacterium | reverse complement strand
GTTGTCGGGGAGGGTCGCCGTGTCCCGGGCCGCGCCCTCGGTCACGCCCGGCGAGCCCGGGATCCCGAGGGTGGCGACCCCCGAGCCCGCGCCCTTCGCGAGGAGGGCGTCGGCGTGGCCGTGGTAGCAGCCCTCGAACTTCACCACGAGGTCCCGACCGGTGGCGCCGCGCGCCAGGCGCACCGCGCTCATCACGGCCTCGGTGCCGCTCGAGACCAGGCGCACCATCTCGACGCTCGGGATCGCCTCGACGATCCGCTCGGCGAGCTCGACCTCGAGCTCGGTGGAGGCGCCGAAGGAGGTCCCCCGTCGCGCGGCCGCCGCGGCCGCCTCCAGGATCTCGGCCCGGGCGTGCCCGAACAGCAGCGCGCCCCAGGACTGCACGTAGTCGAGGTAGGGAGCGCCGTCGGCGTCGGTGAGGTAGGCGCCCCGGCCCTCGGCGATGAACCGCGGGGTGCCGCCCACGGCGCCGAAGGCCCGGACCGGCGAGTTCACCCCGCCGGGGATCACCCGGCGCGCTCGCTCGAAGAGCTCCTCGGAGCGGCCCACGTCGGCCCCATGCTACGGGAGCCGTCGCCCGCACGCCGTCCGGTGCTCGACGAAGCGGTGTGCGCGATACTCTGGCCCATGATCGCCGGGAGGGCGGCGGGTCCCCAGGCGTTCGCGCTCGTGGTCTTCCTCGGGCTCTCGTTCGGGGCGGCCGCCCTCGGCGGGGTCTTCACGGGGCGGAGCGTCCTCGACTGGTACCCGACGATCGCGAAGCCGAGCTGGACCCCACCGTCGGGGGTGATCGGTCTGGCCTGGACGATCCTCTACCCGACGATCGGCGTCACGGGCTGGCTGATCTGGCGGGCCGGGCCCTCCCGGGCGGCAACCCTCGCGCTCGCGTGCTGGGGGGCGCAGATCCTGCTGAACGCGGCATGGTCAGGCCTGTTCTTCGGGCTGCGGAGCCCGGGTGCGGGAGTGGTCGGCATCGTCCTGCTCGCGCTCGCTATCGCGGCGACGATCGCGGCGTCGTGGCGCGTGGCCCCGGTGGCGGCGCTCCTGTTCGTCCCGTACCTCGGGTGGGTGACCTTCGCCGGCGCCCTGAACGCCGCGATCTGGCGGCTGAACGCCTGAGGGCCGCTCAGCCGGCGAGCCAGGCCGCCGCGTCCTTCGCGTGGTAGGTGAGGATCAGGTCGGCGCCCGCCCGGCGGATCGAGGTCAGCGCCTCGAGGACGACCTTGCGCTCGTCGAGCCAGCCGTTCAGCGCCGCCGCCTTCAGCATCGCGTACTCGCCGGAGACGTTGTAGGCGGCCATCGGGAAGCGGGTCTCGTCCTTGGCTCGGCGGATGATGTCGAGGTAGGGGAGCGCCGGCTTCACCATCACGATGTCCGCCCCCTCCTCGATGTCGGCGAGGACCTCGCGGATCGCCTCGTCGGCGTTGGGCGGGTCCATCTGGTAGCCGGTGCGGTCGCCGAAGCGGGGGGCGCACTCGGCCGCCTCGCGGAAGGGGCCGTAGAAGGCGCTCGCGAACTTCGCGGCGTAGGCGATGATGCCGACCCGCTGGAACCCGGCCGCATCGAGGGCGTCCCGGATCGCGGCGACCTGGCCGTCCATCATGCCGCTCGGCCCCACCATGTGCGCGCCGGCCTCGGCCTGGGCCACGGCGATCCGGCGGTAGCGCTCCACGGTGGCGTCGTTGTCCACGTGCCCCTCCTCGTCGAGGACGCCGCAGTGGCCGTGGTCGGTGTACTCGTCGAGGCAGAGGTCGGCCATGATCACGTGGTCGTCGCCGAGCTCCTCGCGCAAGGCCCGGAGCCCCCGCTGGGCGATCCCGTCGGGGTTCCAGGCCTCCGAGCCCTCCGCGTCCTTGCGCTCGGGCACGCCGAAGAGCATGAAGGCGGTCACCCCACGCGCGGCGATCTCGGCCGCCTCCTTCCGCAGGGACTCCAGCGTGTGCTGGTACTGGCCGGGCATGGACGGGATCTCGACGGGCTCGGCGATCCCCTCCTTCACGAACAGGGGGGCGATGAGGTCCCGGGGCGAGAGCTCCACCTCGCGCACGAGCGCGCGCAGCGCCGGCGTCCGACGGAGCCGTCTCGGCCGATGCCTGGGGAAGGCCATGCCGCTATCCTACGCGGGCGAGGGCTGGGAAGGGACCTTCGCTCCGAAGCGGTCGAGGAGGAGACGGCATGGCCGGGGTGGTGGTGGTTCGACCGGGGGAGCGCGTCGCTGGCCCTTCGACGCCGGGGATGGCGCGCGAGCAGGCGATCGTGACCGAGGACCTCTGGAGCGGGTACGTGACGACCGAGCCCGCGATGGTTTCCGCGTGGCATCACCACGGCGGGCATCGAACCGTGTTCTACGTGATGGAGGGGCGGGTCCGCATCGAGTTCGGCCCCGGAGGTGCGGAGTCGGTCGACGCCGGACCGGGCGACTTCGTCTTCGTCGATGGCGGTGTCGTCCACCGAGAGAGCAACCCGGCCGAGGAGCCGGCCACCGTGATCGTGTTCCGGACCGGGACGGGCCGGTCGGTGGTGAACGTCGAGGGCCCCGCGGACTGAGCTATCGGCGCCCGAAGACGCGCTCGACCGCCGCGACGAGGCCCTCCATCGTGTGGGGGCTCGCGACGGCCGAGACCGAGAGGCCGTGCGCCCGGGCCTCGCGGGCGGTGACCGGCCCGAT
>SIRV01000351.1 GCA_004366195.1 Actinomycetota bacterium | reverse complement strand
GCCTGCGACGGTCGCGAGGTCGCCCTGCCGAGCCCGAGCGCCTCGCCGACGCCGACGGCCGCGCCGACCATCGTGACGACGGCTCCCCCCTCCCCCACGGACGCGCCGGCGTCCACGCCGAGCCCGAGCCCGGCGCTGCAGCTGCCGCGAGACGCCCCCGCCGTCCTCACCGAGCCGCTCGACCACGAGGACCTGGCGGCCGAGGGCTACGCCCCACTCCTGCCTCCGGGGGCGTCGGTGCTCGCGGTCCGCGCCGTCGCCGAGCCCCTCACCCAGGTCGCGGTGGCGTGGTACCGGGGCGAGGACCCGTTCGCCCGGGAGACCGGGGTCGTCGTGTGGCAGCGCCTGCCGGACGACCCTCCGTGGCGCGTCGTCTACGCCTTCACCGACCGACCGGCCCGCGGCGTGCTCGGGATCTCGGCCGAGCAGGCCGATCTCACCGGCGACGGGATCCCCGACCTCCTGACCCGCGAGGACACCGGCGGCACCGGCGCCTGCGCCACCTGGCGCGTCGTCGCCCCCGGGGTCGGCGCGGCGGCCGAGGTGTGGCGCCACGTCGCGTGCGACACGGAGGTCCGGATCTCGCGGGACCGGCTCCTCGTGCGCGAGGCCGTGTACGGACCGGACGACCCCCACTGCTGCCCCAGCGGCGTCCGACTTCGGACGCTCGCCTTCGACGGAACGCGGTTCGTCGAGGTGCGCGTGCGCATGATCGACGTCGAGACCTGACCGGGCGGGCTCCGCCGTGGGTCGCGGCCGGACCGACCTCGGGCTTACGCCGGGCGGTCCTCCGACCGATAACCAGGAAGCAGGAGGATCCGTGCCCATCGCGACCCGACTCCGCGAGCTCGGCCGGCCCTCGCGTCGCCGCGCCCTGTGGGGCGGGCTGACGGGGGTCCTGCTCGTCGCGTCCGCCCTCGCCCTGGGGCAGGCCGGAAGCGTCGAGGAGCGGATGCTGCGCGACGCCACCGCCTCCGGCGTCTCGCTCGTCGCGAACGTGCTCGCGCCGGAGCTCACGCCGGCCGACGCCGCCGCACCGGTCGCCGGCGAGCGCTACCGGGAGCTGGCGAGCCTCGTGGAGCGGGGGGCGCTGGCCGACGGCACCGTGCGAGCCGTGCTCGTCTGGGCCGCGGACGGCACCATCCTGTTCGCGAACGACGCCAGCCTCGTCGGCGACGAGGTCCGCTCGATGCGCCCCACGCTCCTGACCGTCCTCGGGGACCAGCCGATCACCGACGTCGATCGGGGCCACCTGCGCACCCTCGTGCCCCTCGCCCTGGCCCCGGGGACCTCGGTGGTGGTGGAGATCGACCGGGACGGCGCCCCGCTCGCCGCGGCCACCGACCCCTGGCGGCTGCTCGCCCTCGGCGTCGGGATCGCAGCGCTCCTGTCCGGCCTGGTGCTGGCCCGACACATCACCCGAGCCCCGGCGCGGCCGCAGGGGTTCGACGAGGACGTCCTGCGCGCGGCCGTGGTGGCCCGCCGCCGCGCGGAGCGCGAGCGCGACGAGGCAACGGCCCGCGCCGAGCACCTGGCGGCCGAGCTGGCGCGGGCCAAGGCGGAGCTGCGTGAGGCCGAGCAGCGCGCGCGGGAGGCGAGCAGGGACGCGGACGACGGGACCCGCCTGCGCGAGCACCTCCAGCTCGCCCTGGAGGACAACAGGCGCCTCGAGCAGGAGCGCGACGCGTTGCGGGAGCGCCTGGCCGAGGCGGGGCGCGCCGTCGAGGAGGAGGCGGCCCGGGCCCGGGAGGAGCTCTCCGGAGCCCTGGCCGAGATCCAGCGCCTGGAGGCCCTGCGCGACGGCCTCCAGGAGCGCACGGCGAAGGCCGAGGCCCGGGTCGCCGAGCTCACGAAGGAGCTCGCCGAACACCGTGCGCGACCCGACGCCGAGGCCGAGCTCGCGGCGGCGCGGCGCGAGGTCGAGGTCCTCGCCGGGGACCTCGCGGCGATGCGTCGACGGGCCGAGGAGGCCGAGCGGCGCAACGCCGAGCTGGAGGAGACGGCCCGCGAGCTCGCCGCCCGCGTCCGCGAGCTCGAGCGCCGCCCCGACCACTCGGCGAAGCTCGAGGCCGCCACCTCCGCCCTCGACATCGCGCGCGAGCAGATCCGCTCGCTCTCGGCTCGCCTGGAGGAAGCGGGGGACGCCGAGCGCGAGATCGAGCGGGCCCGCGCCGCCGAGGCCGCGGCGCGCGCCGGTGAGGAGGAGGCGCGGGAGGCCCGCCATCGCGCCGAGCTCGTTGCGGCCCGGGCCCTCGAGCGGGCGGAGCGCGCCGAGTCCCTCCTCGCCGCGATCGAGGCCGAGCTGGACCGGCTCCAGATCCTCCCCCACCTGCGCTCCGACGAGCGCGCCGGCGCCCCCGACGCCCCGCGACCGGATCCCACCGAGGCCGAGCCAGGGCCTCCCCCGAGCCCGGCGGGCGAGCCCTTCGGGGCCGCCAACGGGCGGGAGGTGGCCATCGACGTCCTCGTCCACCGCATCGTGAACGAGCGGTGGGCGGACCGGGACCGCGCCGTGAGCGTCTACGCCGAGCACGTCGGCCTCCCCGTTCCGGAGCTCACCCTGCGGGACG
>SIRV01000350.1 GCA_004366195.1 Actinomycetota bacterium | reverse complement strand
GGCTCGCCATCGTCCTGGTCCTCGTCTTCGTCGCGGCCTTCGTCCTGGCGTGGATGGCGATCGGGACGGGGGAGCGCCGGCGCCGCGAGCGGAGCATCCTGCGGGTGGTGGGACGGCGCCGCCGCGCGGGCGCCGAAGAGCGGCCGAGGGAGGCGCGGTCCCACTGGGTGCCGGAGGCGCTGGCCGGCGTCGGGCAGCGCTTCGCGGTGGCCACGGGCTTCAGCGCGTCCCTCGACGAGCAGCTGGAGCAGGCCGGGATCAAGATGCTGGCCGGCGAGTTCCTGGCGCTCGTGGCGCTCGCGGCGGTGGCCGGCGCCGTGTTCGGGGCCCTGATCCTGCCGAACATCGTGTTCGTGCTGATCGTGGCCGCCGCCGCGGCGGTGGTGCCCTTCCTCTGGCTCGGGTGGGCGCGGCGGAAGCGGCAGAACGCGCTGAACGACCAGCTCGCGGACACGCTGTCCATCCTGGCGAGCTCGCTGCGGGCCGGGTACTCGTTCCTCCAGGCCCTGGACACCGTGGCCAAGGAGATCGGGGAGCCCTCGGCCCACGAGTTCCAGCGGGTGGTGGCCGAGATCCGACTGGGGCGGCCGGTGGACGAGGCGCTCGTCGCGATGGCCCAGCGGGTCGGGAGCGACGACCTGAAGTGGGCCGTCATCGCCATCAACGTGCAGCGGCAGGTGGGCGGCAACCTGGCCGAGGTCCTCGACATCGTGGCGGCCACCGTGCGGGAGCGCGGGTACCTCCGCCGACTGGTCCGCGTGCTCTCCGCCGAGGGGCGTCTGTCGATCGCGATCCTGTGTTCGCTGCCACCCCTGCTCCTTCTCTACCAAGCGGTCATCAATCCCGAGTACGTACGGCTCCTGTTCACGCACCCCCTCGGCATCCTCATGGTGGTCGTGGCGTCGATCGCGATGGGGCTCGGGGTGTTCTGGATGACGAGGATCGTGAGGATCGATGTCTGATCTCTGGTTGGCTCTCGCGCTCGTCGGGACGTTCCTGACGATCTTCATGGTCGGCGTGGTCGTGGACATGGTGGTCCGCGAGCGGCGTCGTCCGGTGAGCATCCTGGAGGCCCAGGTCGGGCAGGTGACGGACTCCGTGGACCTGCGGGAGCAGGAGCTGCGGGGGTCCGTCGTCGACCGCGTCCTCGTTCCCTTCGGCGCGCGGGTGGGACGCTTCCTCCGCGCCCTCACCCCCTTCGACACGGCCCGGCGCACCCAGCAGCTGCTGGTGTACGCGGGGAGCCCTGAGGGCTGGACGGTCGAGCGGGTGGCGGCGCTGAAGATCGTCGGCGGGATCGGTGGGCTCGTCGTGGGCGTCCTGCTGGCCGCCCTGCTGCCCTGGTCCGGGATCTGGCGGGTCATCGCAGCGGCGTTCTTCACCGTCGTCGGCTACCTGCTGCCCGGCGCGTACCTCGGGGCCATGGCCCGGTCGCGCCAGCGGACCATCCAGCGACAGCTCTCCGACGTGATGGATCTCCTCACGATCAGCGTGGAGGCGGGTCTCGGCTTCGATGCGGCCCTCGCGCAGGTCGTGCGGAACGTGCCGGGTCCTTTGGCCGAGGAGCTCGCCCGCCTGCTCCAGGAGATCCAGATCGGGGTGGGCCGGGCCGACGCGTTCCGGCACCTCGGCGAGCGGACCGACGTGCCGGAGTTGCGGGCCTTCATCCTCTCCATGATCCAGGCGGAGCTGTTCGGCGTGAGCATCGCGAACGTGCTCCGAGCGCAGTCCCGGGAGCTGCGGGTGAAGCGGCGCCAGAGCGCGGAGGAGAAGGCCCAGAAGGTCCCGGTGAAGCTGCTGTTCCCGACGATCTTCCTGATCCTTCCGGCGATGTTCGTCGTGCTCCTCGGGCCGGGGGTCATCCGCGTCTACGAGACCTTCTTCAAGTAGGCGGGGCCGCGGGAGCGAGCGCCGGCGCTGCTACGCTTCCGCCACGATGCAGGTCGCCTACCAGGGGGAGCCCGGCGCGTACAGCGAGATCGCGGTCCGCACGCTGTTCCCGGGCGCCGAGGGGATGCCGTGCGACACCGTGCGCCTGGTGTTCTCCCGCGTGACGAGCGGGGAGGCCGACTTCGGCGTCGTGCCGGTCGAGAACTCGCAGGCCGGGTCGGTGAACGAGACGTACGAGCTGCTGCTGAACAGCAGCCTGGTGCGGATCGTGGGCGAGGTCGTCGTGCGGGTGGACCACGCGCTCCTCGCGCCGCCGGGTGCTCGCCTGGAGCAGATCCGGCGCGCGTACTCGCACTGGCAGGCGCTCGCGCAGTGCGAGGACTTCCTCGCCGTCCACCACATCGAGCCGGTGCCGGTGCACGACACGGCGGGGGCGGCGCGGATGGTGGCCGAGCGGGGGAACCCGGAGGAGGCGGCGATCGCCGGCGTGGAGGTGGCCGGGCGGCTCGGGCTCGCCGTGCTCGCGGAGCGGATCCAGAGCTACCCCGACAACTTCACGAAGTTCGCGGCCATCGGGACGCGCGATGCGGGTCTCGGCACGCCGGACAAGTGCTCGATCGTGATGGCCGTCGTGGACCGGCCGGGATCGCTCCTCGCCTCGCTCCAGCCCTTCGCCGAGCGGGGCATCAACCTCGTGAAGCTCGAGTCGCGCCCCCGGCGCGGGGCGCCCTTCGAGTACGTCTT
>SIRV01000349.1 GCA_004366195.1 Actinomycetota bacterium | reverse complement strand
GAACGGTTCGTGGTCGGCGGGATCCACGGCGAGGACCGGTTGGTCGGGGACTGGGTCATCGCCATCGGAACGTTCGAGCGGCTGTACACGGAGCGGCTCGACACGATGGTGCTCGTCAAGGGGAAGGAGGGGGTCGTCCCCGCCGCGCTGCGTCGCGCGGTCGAGGGCGCCGTGTCGGCGTTCCCCAACCTCGACGTCCAGGATCAGGCCGGCTTCCGAGAGAAGCAGGCGGGGTTCGTGGACCAGCTCCTCGGTCTGGTCACGGCGCTGCTCCTGCTCGCCGTGGTCATCGCGCTCGTGGGGATCGTGAACACGCTCGGCCTGTCGGTCCTGGAGCGCACGCGCGAGATCGGGCTCCTGCGGGCGGTCGGCATGACCCGGCGGCAGGTCCGCGCCATGGTCCGCTGGGAGTCCGTCGTCATCGCGGTGTTCGGGGCGCTGCTCGGGATCGCCGTCGGGCTCGGCTTCGGCGTGGCCCTCCAGCGAGCCCTCGCGCCGGAGGGTCTCACCGAGCTCGCGGTGCCCTCCGGCCGCCTCCTGGTCTACGGGGCGCTGGCCGGGCTCGCAGGGGTGCTCGCCGCCGTCGGCCCGGCTCGCAAGGCCGCTCGCCTGAACGTGCTCGAGGCCATCGCCTACGAGTGACCGGGCGGGACGGCACCGCCGGATATCATGGCGGCCCGATGCCGCGCATCCACGTCGCCGGGAAGGGGCCCGTCGAGCTCCCCGAGGGAGAGCCGGTGGGCTCGGCGCTGCCCCCCGAGGCGATCGCCGCGCGGGTGGACGGCCGCCTGGTCGACCTCTCCTACGTCCCGAAGGAGGAGGTGTCGGTGGAGCCGGTCCTGCCCGAGGACCCCGACGGCCTCCACGTCCTGCGCCACTCCACCGCGCACGTGATGGCGCAGGCCGTCTGCGACCTCTACCCGGGCGCGCGGTACGCGATCGGCCCGCCGGTGGAGGACGGCTTCTACTACGACTTCGAGCTGCCGGTGGCCATCGGGCCGGAGGACCTGGAGCGGATCGAGGCTCGCATGCGCGAGATCGTCGCGGCCGACCAGCCCTTCGTGCGCGAGGAGGTGCCGAGGGAGGAGGCCCTGCGGCGCTTCGCCGACCAGCCGTACAAGCGCGAGATCATCGAGCGCGTCGGCGAGGAGGAGGGGGAGGTCGCCGCGGGCGAGACGGTGACCGTCTACCGCAACGACGGCTGGCAGGACCTCTGCCTCGGGCCGCACGTTCCCTCGACCGGGCGCCTGGGCGCCTTCAAGCTGATGAAGCTGGCCGGCGCGTACTGGCGCGGGGACGAGGCGCGGCCCATGCTCCAGCGGATCTACGGCACCGCCTGGGCGACCCAGGAGGACCTCGAGGCGTACCTGCGCCGGCTGGAGGAGGCCGAGCGCCGGGATCACCGGCGCCTCGGCCGCGAGCTCGACCTGTTCTCCTTCCCCGAGGAGCTCGGGCCGGGGCTCGCCGTGTGGCACCCCCGGGGCGGGATCCTCCGCAAGCAGCTGGAGGACTTCGTGCGGAACCTGCACCTCGAGCGGGGCTACCAGCTCGTCGCCACCCCCCACCTCGCGCGACGGGAGCTGTGGGACACCTCGGGGCACACCTCGAAGTACGCGGAGCTGATGTACCCCGAGATGCGGCGCGAGGGCGACCCGGCGTACTTCGTGAAGCCGATGAACTGCCCCTTCCACGTGCTGATCTTCCGCTCGCGCACGCGTTCGTACCGCGACCTGCCCATGCGTCTGGCGGAGCTCGGCGGCGTGTACCGGTACGAGCGGCTCGGGGTGCTCCACGGGCTCCTGCGAGCGAGGGGCTTCACCCAGGACGACTCGCACATCATCTGCCGCGAGGACCAGCTCGTGGAGGAGATCCTCGGGGTGTTCGATCTCACCTTGGAGATCCACCGCACGTTCGGCTTCACCGACCCCGTGGTCACCCTCTCCACGCTGCCGGGGGAGACCATCGTCACGCCGGAGATGGCCGAGCGCGCGACGGGGGCCCTGCGGGACGCGCTGGATCGCAGCGGCCTTCCGTACCGGGTCGCGGAGGGCGAGGGCTCGTTCTACGGGCCGAAGGTCGACTTCCACTTCCGCGACGCGATCGGCCGCCTGTGGCAGCTCACCACCGTCCAGTGCGACTTCGGGCTGCCGGAGCGCTTCGGGATGGAGTACGTCGGCGAGGACAACCAGCGGCACCGCCCGGTGATGATCCACCGGGCGATCCTCGGCTCGATCGAGCGGTTCACGGGGGTGCTGATCGAGCACTACGCCGGCGCGTTCCCCCTGTGGCTGGCGCCGGAGCAGGTGCGGATCGCGCCCGTGGCCGACCGCCACGTCGCGTTCGCGCGCGAGCTGGCGGAGCGGCTGCGGACGG
Organism: Actinomycetota bacterium; assembly: GCA_004366195.1. Lineage (GTDB taxonomy): Bacteria > Actinomycetota > UBA4738 > UBA4738 > HRBIN12 > HRBIN12. The sequence continues at coordinate 4,444 of SIRV01000349.1, read as the reverse complement.
CGGGGCTCCGCCCGGAGGTCGACGACAGCCCGGAGACGGTGGGGAAGAAGGTGCGGGCGGCCCAGCTCATGAAGGTGCCCTACACGCTCGTCGTCGGGGACCGGGAGATCGACTCCGGGGCCCTCACGGTCCGTCGCCGCGACGGGACGGAGATCCCGGGGGTGTCGGTGGAGCGGTTCGTGGCCGAGCTCGTGCGCGAGGCCGAGACCCGCTCCCTCGAGCCCGCCTCCTTCGAGGGGTAGCGGTGGAGCGGCTCTGGTCGCCCTGGCGGATGGAGTACATCGAGTCCGCCAAGGAGGGCGAGCCCGAGGGGTGCGTCTTCTGCGACCTGCTCTCCGGCGCGGGGCCGGAGCCGGCGGAGCGGCGGATCCTCTACCGGGACGCCCTCGTCTTCGTGACCCTCGCCAAGTACCCCTACAACCCCGGCCACCTGCTGGTGCTCCCGGTGCGGCACACGGCCGACCTCGAGGACGTCACGGCGGATGAGAACGCCGCCATCGCCGCCACCCTGCAGCGCAGCGTCCGGGCCCTCCGGGAGCAGGCGCAGCCCCACGGGTTCAACATCGGGCTGAACCTCGGTCGGGTGGCCGGCGCCGGGATCCCCGAGCACCTGCACTGGCACGTCGTCCCGCGCTGGAGCGGGGACACGAACTTCATGCCGGTCATCGGCCAGACGCGCGTGCTGCCGGAGCTCCTCGACGAGACCTTCGCGAAGCTCGCGCCGCGCTTCCGCGACTGATGCCGTACGTCACGGTCGAGGGCGGGAGGCTGTACTACGAGCGGACGGGTGAGGGCTATCCCGTCGTGCTGATCCACCCCGGTCTGTGGGACTCCAGGATCTGGGACCTGCAGTTCGAGGCCTTCGCCGCCCACCACGACGTGGTCCGTTACGACGTGCGGGGGTACGGGCGGTCGGACGTGCCGACCCTTCCCTACTCGGACCTGCGGGACCTCCGGTACCTCCTCGGGGAGCTCGCGATCGAGCGGTGCGCCCTCGTGGGCTGCTCGGTCGGGGGACAGCTCGCGATCGACGCCGCCCTCGCGTACCCCGACGTCGTCGAGGCGCTGGTGCTCGTGGCGCCCGGGCTGTCCGGCTACCGGTGGCGGGACCCGGGGCTCGAGGTCCTCGTCGAGGAGGTCCGGCGGGCGGTGGCCCGCGGCGACCTCGAGGGCGCGATGGACCTCGAGCTCGCCGTGTGGGCGCCGCTCCGTTCCGGGCCCGAGGTGGACGCCTGGGTCCGGCGGATCGCGATGGAGAACCTCCACATCCTGCGGGTGCCGGACGCCTTGGCGGAGATCCCGCCGCCGGCGCTGCCGCGCCTGTCGGAGATCCAGGCGGCCACGCTCGTGATCGTCGGCGACCGGGACATCGGCGAGATCCACGCCATCGCGGACCTCCTCGTCGAGCGGATCCCGGGGGCGCACAAGCGTGAGGTCCACGACGCCGACCAGCTGGTCATGGTGCGGCAACCGCAGGTCTTCGACCGGCTGGTGCTGGACTTCCTCTCGTTCCGGATGTGAGGATGCGCCCGTGGAGCGAGCCCTGCTCGTGATCGCCGCGGTCTCCGGCCTCCTCGGGGTCGCCGCCGGGGCGTTCGGCGCCCACGCGCTCCGCCCGCGCCTGTCGGCGGAGCGCCTCGCGTGGTTCGAGACCGCCGTCCGCTACCAGGTGTGGCACGCGCTCGCGCTGTTCGCCGCGTGGCTCGTGGGGACGGTGGACCTGGCGGAGGCGCGGGCCGTGGGCACCGCGCTGGAGTCCTCACGGACGAACCTCGTGTTCGCCGGGACGATGCCCTGGCCGGCCGCCGCGGCGGGCTGGCTGTTCGTCGCGGGGACGGTCCTGTTCTCCGGCAGCCTGTACGCCCTCGCGCTGACCGGCCGCCGGTCGTGGGCCCGGCTCGCGCCGGTGGGGGGTGCGTGCTTCCTCCTCGGTTGGGCGTCGCTCGCGCTCGCGGCGGCGACGGCCTGAGCCGCTACTTCTTCTGCGCCTCCTCCTTGGCCCGCTGGGCCTCGGCGATGATCTTCTCGGCGAGGTGCGGCGGGACCTCCTCGTAGTGGGAGAAGCGCATGGTGAAGGCGCCGCGGCCGCCGGTCATCGAGCGCAGCTCGATCGCGTAGCGGGCGACCTCCGCCTGCGGCACGAGGGCCCGGATCCGCTGCTTGCCGACCCCGGCCGACTCGATCCCCCCGATCTTGGCCCGCTTGGAGTTCAGGTCGCCCATGACGTCGCCCGTGTAGGCCTCCGGCACGATCACCTCGAGCTCGACGATGGGCTCGAGGAGGATCACGCCCGCCTGCTGGGCGGCCTCCTTCAGCGCGAGCGAGCCGGCGATCTGGAAGGCCATGTCGGAGGAGTCCACGGGGTGGAACTTGCCGTCCACGAGCGTGCAGCGGATGTCGACCATCGGGTACCCGCTGATCACCCCCTGCTGCATCGCCTTCACGACGCCCTTCTCGACGGAGGGGATGAACTGGTTGGGGATCGCGCCCCCGAAGATCTTGTCCACGAACTCGAAGCCGGCCCCGCGGGGGAGCGGCTCGATCTCGATGACGCAGACCCCGTACTGGCCGTGCCCGCCGGTCTGCTTCACGTGCCTGCCGGTGCCCTTGCCGCGGCCTCGGATCGTCTCCCGGTAGGCGATCTTCGCGGGAGCCGTCGAGACCTCGACGCCGAACTTCCGCTTCATCCGCTCGATGATCACGTCGAGGTGCGCCTCGCCCATCCCGTAGATCACGGTCTCGTGGGTCTCCTCGGAGCGCTCCACGCGGAGCGTGGGGTCCTCCTCCAGCAGGCGCGCGAGGGCGCTCGAGAGCTTGTCCTCGTCCCCCTTGGTCTTGGGGGCGATCGCGTAGGCGAGGAGCGGCTCCGGCATCTCGAGCGGGGGGAGCTGCACCGGGTCGTCCTTCGTGCACAGGGTGTCGCCGGTGGTCGTGTGCGAGAGCTTGGCGACGGCCCCGATGTCGCCCGCCGGGACCTCGGAGACCGTCTCGTGCTCCTTGCCCCGCAGGGTGAAGAGCTGACCCACGCGCTCGTCGACGCCCTTCGTGGCGTTGAAGACGGTCGAGTCCGGGCGGACCCGACCGGAGAACACCCGGAACATGGAGATGTGGCCGACGTACGGGTCCGAGATCGTCTTGAACACGAACGCCGTGAGCGGCGCGTCGGGGGTCGTCGGGCGCCGCTGCTCCTCGCCGGATCGGGAGCGGACCGTGATCTCGCCTCGCTCGGCGGGGGAGGGGAACTCGTCGGCGATGAACCGGAGCAGACGGTCGATCCCGATCGCCTTGGAGGCCGAGGCGCAGAGGACCGGCGCGATCCGGGCGGCGCCGAAGCCCTGCTTCACGCCGCGCACGATCTCCTTCTCCTCGAGCTCGCCCCGCTCGAGGTACGTCTCGATCAGCTCGTCGTCCGACTCGGCGACGGCCTCCATCAGCTTCTCCCGCAGGGGCTCCGCCCGGGCGGCGACCTCCTCCGGCCAGTCCCCCTCGGTCCCGGTGGGGCTCCCGTCGTAGGTGTAGGCGCGGCGGGAGAGCAGGTCCGCGACGCCGCGGAAGGCCTGCTCCTCGCCGATCGGCAGCTCGAGGGGCGCGACCTGCGTCCCGAACGCCTGGACGAGCTCGTCGAGGACGCGCTCGAAGGAGGCGCGCTCGCGGTCGAGCTTGTTGACCAGGACCGCACGGGGGAGGCCGGCCTCAGCGGCCAGCTCCCAGGCCACCTCGGTCTGGACCTCCACCCCGTCGACGGCGGAGACCACGAGGAGCACGGCGTCCACGGCCCGGATGGCGGACCGCACGTCGCCGATGAAGTCGGCGTAGCCGGGGGCGTCCAGCACGTTGATCTTCACGCCGCCCCACTCGACCGGGGCCATGGCGAGCGAGACGGAGATCTGCTTCTTGACCTCCTCGGGCTCGAAGTCGCTCACGGTGTTGCCGTCCTCGACCCGGCCCATGCGGGTGATGGCGCCCGAGGCGAACAGCATGGCCTCGAGCAGGGTGGTCTTGCCGGCGCCGCCGTGACCGACGAGGAGGACGTTGCGGATGTCGTTCGCGTCGTAGGTCTTCACCCGGACCCTCCGTTGGCAGCGGACCGCGATTCTAGCGCGGGGCGCTCCGGGGCCGGCCAGGGCCGGCGGGGAGCGGTGATAGGCTCCGCGCCGGTGGCCGGGGACCGGACGGGGGGTAGGCGCGCCTGGGTCGCCGCCGCCTGCGCGGTCGGGGCGGCGGCGGGACTCGGCTCCGCGTGGGGCATCCTCGCGGGCGACCTGCGGCTCGGGGGCGGGGTGGCGGCCGTCGCCGGCGCGGCGCTGGTGGCCGGTCGAGCCCTCAGCGACGGGGACGTGCGCGCCCGCCTGTTCGTCTCGCTCGCCGACCGCCTGGTGGACGGGGCGATGCTCGGGGCGGTCGCGTGGTGGGCCCGGGAGCGGGAGCCGGCGGCGGCCGCGGG
>SIRV01000348.1 GCA_004366195.1 Actinomycetota bacterium | reverse complement strand
GAGCGGCAGGTTCACGCTCGCGCCGGTCACGGTGCCGGAGGCGCCGCCGGAGGCGCTGACGGTGCTCGTCTCGAGCCGGTTCCACTCCTTCACGAGGCCCTGGGTGGCCGGGCCGGTCGCGGGCCGGGAGGAGATCCTCCTCGCCGAGCTCGACCTGGACCGCATCGCCGCCGAGCAGCAGGCGCTCGACACCGCCGGGCATTACCACCGCCCGGATGTGTTCCACGTCACGGTGGACGAGACCCCGCGCGAGCCCGTCACCTGGCGCCGCGACGACCCCGGCCGCCCGGGGATGGACGCACCGAACCCCTGAGCCGCCCGACGAGGCGGACGCGTCCCGCTCGGGTGGGACCGCTCACGGCCCCGCGTGCGCGGCGCGCGCCAGGGCTCGGATGTTCTCGGGCGGCGCCTTGAAGGGGATCTCGCAGCTCGTCGAGAGCACGAACGGCCATCCGCGCGCGCTCTCGATGCACGCGCGGGCTTCGCGCTCGACCTCCCCGGGGCCGGCCTCCAGCATGATCCTCGTGTTGTCCACGTTGCCGATCCAGGCGATGGGGCGTCCCGTCTCCCGGGGTCGGAGGCAGAACCGGTCCAGGCAGGCGTTGGTGGACGCGTGGGTGGCGTGGCAGTCCCACCCGTGCCGCTCGGCGATGCCGCGGACGTCCCCGTAGGCGAAGCTCACGCCGTCGACGTCGAGGGCCAGGATCTCCTCGAAGTACGGCGTCCTCGAGCAGTTGTGCTCGATCAGGAAGACCCCGGGCGCCTCCCGGCGCGCCGCCTCGAGGAGGCGACGCTCGCGGGGCATCACGAAGCGCTCCAGGTGGTGCGGCCCCATCATCTCCCGACACGCCCCGGCGTTCTCGAACATGATCGCGTCGGCCGCGCCCGTCGCGAGGATCGCTCGCACGTACCGGGCCGTGCCCTCGGTCACGTGGTCCAGCAGGGCGTCCGCGAACGGCGGGTCGGTGACGAGGTCGGCGAGGAGCTCGCTCATCCCGCGGAGCTCGGCGGCCACCAGGAACGGCGAGACCACCATGGCCACGACGAACAGGTCCTCCCCGGAGCGCTCCCGCAGTCGCGTGAGCGCCTCGAGGACGAGCGGCATGCGCCCGCTCCGGGAGGGGTCGGGGTCGGGGAGGAGCGACAGGTCGCGCGTCTCCTGCAGCGGACGACCCGCGACCCGCGGGTAGTAGTCCTCGTGCCACTCGAGGCTGCACCCGAACGCCTCCGCCTCCACCGTCAGGCAGCCCCACGGGACCATGCCGGCGTCGTGCCCGAACATCTCGGCGGCGACCACCTGCGCCTCCGCGATCTCGTCCGCGTCGCGATAGACGGTCGCCATCCGCGCGCCCATGCGGCCGAGCACGTGCCGCGCGCCGCCCAGGAACAGGTAGGCGACGGCCGGCCGGTCGACGGGCTCCCCCCGCAGCGCGCGACGCACGCGCTCCCGCGACCGCACGGACGACCTCCTCGACGCCAGCCCTCGGTCCGCCGCGATGCTAGACGATGAACGCTTCCCCTCGCCCAGCGGCTGCCCCGGTTCGACCTCCCGCCTCGGCTCGACCGCCGAGGGACCCACCCCGCATATCCCGGATACCTGTGATGATGGTTCCATGGCCAGGGGGTGGGACCGCGCGGCGGCCCTCCGGTTCGTGCACGACGCGGGGACCGATGGCGCACGACACGGACGGGCTCCGACCAGCCCGAGCGAGGAGGCGCTCGACGCCTACTCGAGGGTCGTCACCACGGTCGCGGCCCGTCTGATCCCCTCGGTCGCGAGCCTCCGGGTGCGACGAAGGATCCCCGGGGTGCGTGGACGGCTCGAGGGATCCGGCTCGGCGGTGATCATCACCCCCGACGGGTTCCTGCTGACCTCGGCGCACGTGCTGGGTAGCCCTGCCGGCGAGGGCGAGGCCGCGTTCGCCGACGGCCGCGAGCTCGCCTTCGAGGTCGTGGGCACCGATCCGCTCTCGGATCTCGCCGTGGTGCGGGTGGCGGCCGACGACCTCCCGGCGGCCGAGCTGGGCAACGCCGACGAGCTGCGGGTCGGCCAGCTCGTGGTGGCGGTCGGGAACCCGATGGGCTTCTCGGGCTCGGTCACGGCCGGCGTCGTGAGCGCGCTGGGCCGCTCGCTGCCCACCCGACACGGCTCGGCGGCGCGCATCGTCGAGAACGTGATCCAGACCGACGCGGCGTTGAACCCCGGCAACTCGGGGGGCGCCCTCGCCGACGGGAACGGGCGCGTGGTCGGGGTGAGCACGGCCGTGGCCGGCATCGGCCTCGGCCTCGCCGTGCCGATCGATCCCACGACGCGGCGGATCATCGGGGCCCTGATGAGCGAGGGTCGGTACCGCCGCGCCTACCTCGGGATCGCCGGCGGGCCGAGGCCGCTCCCGCCGCGCGTCGCCCGCGAGATCGAGCGGACCGCCGGCGTCGAGGTCGTCGAGGTCGTCCCGGGCAGCCCGGCCGCTGTCGCCGGGATCCGACCCGAGGACCTCATCCTCGACCTCGACGGCGTGCCGGTCGGGGACGCGAGGGACCTCCAGCGTCTGATGGTCGCCGAGCGCATCGGCCGCCCGATGGTCGTCCGCGTCTTCCGCGAGGGCCGGATCGTGGCGATCACGGTCACGCTCGTCGAGCTCGGAGGCTGACCCGACCGATGCGTTCAGGTGCCCCGAGGGTCGCTTGGAGCACCGGCATCGAGGAGAGGAGGCTCCATGGACACGGACCGAGCGAAGATCGTCCCGCACCTCTGGTACGCCGCCGAGGCGGAGGCGGCCGCCCGCTTCTACGCGAGCGTCTTCCCCGACTCGCGCGTGGACGAGGTCGCGACCCTTCCCGGCTTGGCGCCGAGCGGTCCCGCCGGAACGGTCGTCCTGGTCCGGTTCACCCTGTTCGGCCAGCCGTTCATGGCCATCTCCGCCGGGCCCCACGACCCGTTCAACGACGCCGTCTCGTTCGTCGTCCTCTGCGAGGACCAGGAGGAGGTCGATCGGTACTGGGACGCGATCCTGCGCGACGGTGGCGAACCGATGGCGTGTGGCTGGATCACCGACCGCTACGGCGTGCGCTGGCAGATCGTCCCCCGGCGCCTCTACGAGATGATGGGGGACGCCGATCCTCTCAGGGCGAGGCGAGTGGCCGAGGAGGTGCTGAGACAGGTGAAGCTCGACCTGGCGCTCCTCGAGGAGGCCTACCGCGGGGACTGACGCCCCGACCCTCGCGCATCAACCGGCCGTACCGGAGGGCGCGATGTTCGCGTTCAGCCGGAAGAAGTTGGTCGGGTCGTACCGGTCCTTGAGCGCCCGGAGACGCCCGAGGCGATCGCCGTACGCCTCCTCGACCCCCCTCGCCCCCTCATCGGAGAGGAAGTTCGCGTAGACGCCCGATGCGTGGGGGCGCAGGAGCTCCCAGCCGTCCCGGACCCAGGCCGTGTGGCGAGCCGGGTCGTCATCCCGGGGGGTCCACGCGGCGGTCACGTTGATCTCGAACCCGATCCCGCGCTCCCGCTCGCCGACGGCGGTCGAGTCCGGGTCCACGCGGCTCACGGCGCCACCGACCGCCCATCCGGCGATCTGGGAGAACGGCGACGTGATGGCCTCCACGCGTCCCAGGAACACGTCGATCACCTCGTCGGAGAGGGCGGGGAGACGGTGGGACTTCCAGTAGTAGTGCATCCCGTGCGGAGCTCCCGCGTCGAGCATCGACTGGATCGCGAGGTACGGCACCGGGCGGACCAGCTCGGCGATCGGCCTCCCGACGCCGAGGAGCGGCGCGATCACCTCCCGACCCTCGGTCGGATCTCCCGCCCAGACCAGCAGGAGCATCAGCACCGGCGTGCCGTACCGCTCCGCAGCGAGCATCGGCATCGGCGGGGCGAGCCTCGCCGCGATCGTGATGCCGAGGTCGTCGGGCGCGGCGGCCGCGAACCCGTCGACGAACCGCAGGACGTCGGGGGCGTCGGCGAGCGGCCACACGACCGGTCCGCCGAGCACCATCGGACCGACCGGGTGGAGCCGGTACTCGAGCGCCGTGGCGATCCCGA
>SIRV01000347.1 GCA_004366195.1 Actinomycetota bacterium | reverse complement strand
GGCGTACTTGTTGTTCATCGTGGAGGCCAGCGCGGCGAGGACCGCTGGGCTCGTGTAGTTCTCCGAGGCGATGAGGCGGATCGTCCGACGCTCGCGGGCGAGCTCGGACGCCAGCGCCTCCGCCACCTCCGGGTCCGTGGCCCGCAGCGCCTCCCAGTCGGCGACCCAGTCCTTCATGACTCCTCCCGTTCGATCTCGGCGATCAGCTCGAGCCTGCGGACGTGCCGTCCCCCCTCGAAAGGCGTGGCGAGGAAGACGCGGACGATCTCCCGCGCGAGCGCCGGCGCAACGATCCGGCCGCCCATGGTGAGCACGTTGGCGTCGTTGTGCTCACGCGCCAGGCGGGCCGTGAACAGGTCGTGGCAGAGCGCGGCCCGGATCCCGTGCACCTTGTTCGCGGCGATCTGCTCCCCCTGGCCCGAGCCCCCGAACAGGATCGCGCGGTCGGCCCGCCCGGCGGCGACCTCGCGCGCGGCCGCGGCGCAGACCGGGGGGTAGTCCACCGGCTCCTCGGAGTGCGTCCCGAGGTCCAGGACCTCGTGCCCTTCCTCCTCCAGGAACCGCTTGACGTCCTCCTTCAGCCGGAACCCGGCGTGGTCCGAGCCCACCACGATACGCACGGCTCAGCCCTCGCCCGGCTCCGCCCGCGCCGGCGCCGGGGCCATGAGGTCGGCGAGCCGACGGCACCATCCCTCGAGCTCCCACGCCACGGCGCGGTAGGTCTCGAAGGCGAACCCCATGGGGTCCACCACGTCCTCGTCGTGAGGGTTCCGGCCGAGCCCCCGAGCCCGACGCTCGGCCGCGAGGCGCGCGAGCTCGGCCGGCGAGCGCTCCGCCGACCCGATCGGCTCGGCCTCCAGCAGCCGGACCAGCTCCTTCAGCGTGAAGATCCGCTGCGCCCGCTCCGGGAACCCCTCCGCCAGCAGGTCCCGCTGGCTCGAGGTCATGGCGATCACGAGGTCCGCCGCCTGGACGATCTCGGGCGCGACCCCGCGGGCTCGGTGACCCGAGACGTCCACCCCGAGCTCGGCCGCGGCGGCCACCGCTTCCGGCGTCGCGCCCGAGCCCTCCCAGGCCGCCAGTCCGACCGAGGCGACGAGGGGCGCGTCGTCCCCGAGCCGCTCTTCGAGCAGGCTCCGCAGCAGGCCCTCGGCGATCGGCGAGCGGCAGACGTTCCCGGTGCAGACCACGAGGATCGAGCCAGGCATGGGACCCGGAGTCTACCCTCCGGACGCCGTTCGAGCGCGCGAGGCGGGCGCCCGCCTCACGGCCGCCGGCCGGTCACCACGCGGTCGCGTCCTGCGAGGTCCCGGTGCACCCGGACGTCGGCGAAGCTGCGACCGAGGATCGCGCTCACCGCCTCGGCGGCCTCCGCGTGGATCTCGACCGCGAGGACCCCCCCGTCCCGGAGCCAGCGGACCGCCTCCGCGGTCAGGCGCTCGTACACCTCCGGCCCGCCGACGAGCGCCTCCCGGGGCTCGGCCTTCACCTCGGGGGGGAGATCCTCGTACTCCTCCTCCGGCACGTAGGGCGGGTTGCTCACCACGAGGTCCACCCACCCTCGCAGATCCTCCGGCACGGGCGCGAGGAGGTCCCCGAGGAGCACGTCCACCTCGAGCCCCAGCCGACCGGCGTTCAGCCTGGCGAGCTCGACCGCCTCGGGCGCCACGTCGGTCGCCAGCACCGTCGCGTCGGGGCGCTCCCGCTTGAGGGCGAGGGCGAGGGCCCCGGTGCCGGTCCGCGGGTCTACGATGTTCGGGTGCTCCGCCCCCCGGAGCTCGCGGCGGGCCCCCTCCACGAGGATCTCCGTCTCCGGCCGCGGGACGAACACGCCCGGGCGCACCTCCAGGCGGAGGCGATGGAACGCCTGCTCGCCGGTGAGGTGCTGGAGGGGCGTCCCCGCGCAGCGCTGGCAGAGGGCCCGGCCGAACTCCCGGGCCTGGCGCGCGTCGAGGCCCTCGGCCCGCGCGTACAGCCCGGCGCGGTCGGTGCCGAGCACGTGCATCAGGAGGATCTCCGCGGTGGCGCGGGGGCTCTCCACCCCGTGGCGCTCGAGGTAGGCGGCGGCCCGCGCGATCAGCCGGGCCGGGCGCACCTCAGCCCTCCCCGGCGAGCTGCGCGGCTCGCTCCGCCGCCATGAGCGCCTCGACGAACACATCGATGTCGCCGGCGAGCACGTCCTGGAGCTGGTGCACGGTGAGCTTCACGCGGTGGTCGGTGACCCGGTTCTCCGGGAAGTTGTACGTCCTGATCTTCTCCGCCCGCTCCCCCGTCCCGACCTGCTGGCGGCGGGCCGCCGCCTCCTTGGCCGCCGCCTCCTCACGGGCTCGCTGGAGGAGCCGAGCGCGCAGGTAGCGCATGGCCTTCTCCCGGTTCTGGAGCTGCGAGCGCTCCTCCTGGCACTCCACCTTGATGCCGGTCGGCTTGTGCACGATGCGGACGGCCGAGTCGGTCGTGTTCACGCTCTGGCCGCCCGGCCCGCTCGAGCGGAAGACGCTGATCTCCAGGTCCTCGGGCCGGATCTCGACCTCGACCTCCTCGGCCTCGGGGAGGACGGCGACGGTGGCCGTCGAGGTGTGGATACGCCCCGCCGACTCGGTCACCGGGACCCGCTGGACCCGGTGGACCCCGGACTCGTGCTTCAGGCGGGGATACGCGCCCTTCCCGCGGACCTCGAGGACGACCTCCTTGAACCCGCCGAGATCGGAGGGCGAGGAGGAGAGCACCTCGGTCTTCCAGCCGTGTCGCTCGGCGTACGCCCGATAGAGCTCGAGGAGGTCGGCGGCCCAGAGCGCGGCCTCCTCGCCGCCGGCGCCGGCCCGGATCACGACGAGCACGTCCTTGTCCGCGTAGGGGTCCTTGGGGACGAGCAGCTCTTCCAGCTCGGCACGCAGCTCGGCCGCGCGCGCCTCGGCGGCCGCGGCTTCCTCGCGGAGGTAGGCCTCCATCTCGGGGTCGGCCTCCTCCTTGGCGAGGGCGCGCGCCTCCTCCGCCTGGCGGCGGGCCTTCAGGTACTCGCGGTACGGGACGACGATCTCGCGGAGCTCGGCGAGGTCCTTGCCGAGCCGGCGCAGGCGCTCGGGGTCCCGGGCGACCTCGGGCGAGGCCATCTCGGCCTCCAGGGCCTCGTACCGCTCCTCGATCTCGCGCAGGCGGGCGTCGACGTCCATACCTCGATCATCGCAGGCGGATCCGTCGATCGCCGCGCGCGCCTACCGCTCCTCGGGAAGCTCCCCCCAGTCGAGGTCGAGGGGCGGGATCTCCGGGGCCTCGAGGGGCCCGGCGTCCTCCCAGGGGTCGAACGCCGCGTCGAGGAGCGCCGCGCGCGCGTCTCCGCCGAGATCGTCGGGGTCGTCCTCGTCCCCGGCCTCCGGGCTCGCCTCGCCCAGCACGATCGTCCGCTCCACGGGAGGCTCCTTCGGTCTCTCCTCCCCGGCTG
>SIRV01000346.1 GCA_004366195.1 Actinomycetota bacterium | reverse complement strand
CGCCGGGTTCCCGTTCGCGTAGATGACCTTGCGGATCCCCTCGCCCGGATACCGCGCGTAGTACAGGACCGGTCGGACGAGGAAGGGCCACGTCCAAGCCTGCGAGAGGTACGGATGGATCGGCTCGCCGCTCGCGTCGGTGACCTTGAGGCCGATGTGGTAGCTCGCCATCGCCCCCTGGAGCTCGAGCCACCCCCGGACGTCGAGCCCGTGCTCCGCGAACCACGCGGCGTAGGAGGCCACGTAGACCGCGGCCGGGACGAGCAGGAGCGAGATCACCACGCCGAAGCCCTCGGCCTGGAGCGCCCGCCACAGGGGGTGGGCGATCCCCCCCTCCTTGCGCCGGGTGCGCTCCCACATCAAGGAGAGCAGGACGGCGACGGCGATCCCGGTGATCCCCGACCACTTGGAGGCCACCGCCGCCCCGAAGGCCATCCCGGCGGCGAGCCGCCAGGGTCGGAACAGGGGTTCGGGGAAGGGGGTCGGCGGGGGCGGAAGGGTTCCGGCGTCGCGCGGCTCCCCGTCCCCCGACGCCGGTCTCGGGGTGCGCCGCTCGATCCACCGCCGGTCGAGGAGCAAGCACAGGAAGCCCGCGACGATCCACAGGGTCACGAAGATGTCGAGCATGGCGACGCGGGACTGCACGACGTGCAGGCTCTCCGTCGCGAGGAGCAGGCCGGCGACGAGGGTCCAGATCGGCCGGCCGAACAGGAGCTGGGCGATGCCGGCGAGCGCGAGCACCGAGAGCGTGCCGACCACGGCCGAGGCGACGCGCCACCCGAACGGATCCACGCCGAAGACGAGCTCGCCGAGGGCGATCGTCCACTTGCCGAGCGGTGGATGGACCCAGGCGCCCGTGTCGCCCCGCTCGCGCCGCCAGTACCGCTCGTCGTGGCTGTTGACGTCGCACGCGTCGTCGTCGTAGCCGAGGAAGATGCAGGCGGACTTGGAGTAGTAGTACTCGTCGAAGATCCGCCGCTGTGGGTAGCCGAGGTGCGCGAACCGCACGAAGGCGGCGACGAGCCCGACCGCGACGAGCGCGACGACCGGCCGGTTCACGGCGCGACGGAACCGCTCGAACGCCGCCGGCGCGGCTCGGACCTCGATCTGCGTCTCCACGGCTCAGCCGATGCTACGCGGCACGCGGCGACGCCGTGGGGCACGGCCGGAGGCGCCGCTCGGCGCGCTCATCGCCGATCCCTCAGCCGGTAGACGAACCGCAGGCCCTGGGCTGCACGCCGAGCTTGCGCGGCAGCGGTGTGCTCGAGGAGTCGCGACGGCCGGCCCCATGCCTCGGCACGATACCGACGGGGGAGGCCCTTCGGCCGTACCCGACGGCCGCCCCCGCGTGGGACCATCGAAGCGTGGGCGGCACGCTGTACGTCGTGGGCACGCCGATCGGGAACCTCGGCGACATGACCGACCGCGCTCGCGAGACGCTGCGGTCGGCCGACCTGGTCGCCGCGGAGGACACACGCCGCACCGGACGTCTGCTCCAGGCGTTCGGGATCCGGGCCAAGCTGCTCTCGCTCTTCGAGGGGAACGAGCGCGAACGGACGGAGCGCGTGCTCGACGCCCTCCGGGAGGGGAAGGATGTGGCCCTGGTCTCCGACGCCGGCATGCCCGCCATCTCCGACCCCGGGTACCGCCTCGTGCGGGCCTGCGTGGAGGATGGGATCCCAGTGGTCGTGGTGCCCGGCCCGTCCGCGGTGATCGCCGCCCTGGTGGTCTCCGGCCTGCCGACCGACCGATGGGTGTTCGAGGGCTTCCTCCCGCGCCGGGCGGGTGAGCGTCGGGCTCGACTGCGGGCGCTGCGCGACGACCCGCGCACCGTCGTCCTGTTCGAGGCGCCGGGGCGGGTCGCGACGCTCCTGCGGGACGTCCTCGTCGAGCTCGGCGACCGTCGGGCTGTGCTCGCCCGGGAGCTCACGAAGCTCCACGAGGAGGTCGTGCGCGGCAGGGTCTCGGAGATCCTCGCCACCCTCGCCGACCACGAGCCGAAGGGGGAGGTCGTCCTGGTGATCGAGGGGGCGGCCGAGCCCGCGCGTCCGCCCATCGTCGAGCTCGTCGCGGAGGCCCGGGCCCTGGTCGAGTCCGGGATGCGCAAGCGCGCGGCCGCCACGGCCGTCGCGCGCCGCCACGGCGTACCGGCGAACGAGATCTACGAGGCCCTGGTCCGACCGGGCTGACCTAGGATGCGGCCGTGAACGTGGGACCGGGGCTCCCGCCGTCGCCCCCGCCGGGGACGCCCCCCGCAGGACGCGTCCGCGTGCCGCCCCGGCCGGATCTCGGGCCCGTGCCGAGCCGCCGCCGATGGCCGGCGTGGGTGATGGTCGCGGCCGGTATCGCCGTGGTGGCCCTCGGCGCCCGCTCGGCGCTCGCGCCGCTGCCGTCGGTCGTACGGGACCCGAGCGCGATGGTGCGCGACCGCGGCGAGTTCGCGTTCCTCGGCCGCTCGCCGGACGGCCCGTACCGGTGGAACCCGTGCCGCCCGATCACCTACCAGGTGAACCTGGAGCACGCGCCGCCCGGCGCCCTGGGGGATGTGCGGGAGGCGATCCGCCGCGTGGCGGAGGCGACCGGCATCCGGTTCGTCGACGGGGGCGTCACGACCCGGACCGTCGACATGCAGGTGGGACGGGCGTTCCGCGGCCGCGGCCCGGCCGAGCCCCGGTACTACCCGCTGCTGATCGACTGGGTCCCGCACGAGCGCTTCGTCTACCTCGCCGACTCGAAGCGGGCGATCGCGTTCGGGATGCCGTACCGCGGCCAGGGCGACGAGGCTCGCACCTACGTGAGCGGCATCGTGGCGATGGACGCCGGGGAGGACCTCGAGCCCGGCTTCGGGGGCCGGTTCAGCCGCGGGGTCGTCCTCATGCACGAGCTCGGGCACGTGATAGGTCTCGACCACGTCGCCTCGCCCTTCGAGATCACGGCGTCCCCCGAGACCTCCACCTCCCCGATCCCCGATCCCTTCCA
>SIRV01000345.1 GCA_004366195.1 Actinomycetota bacterium | reverse complement strand
GCAGATGATCCCCTTGAAGCGCACGCGCTTGTACTTGCCGCACGCGCACTCCCAGTCCCGGGTCGGCCCGAAGATCTTCTCGCAGAACAGGCCGTCCTTCTCGGGCTTCAGCGTGCGGTAGTTGATCGTCTCCGGCTTCTTGACCTCGCCGTTGGACCACGCGCGGATCTGGTCCGCGGTGGCCAGACCGATCTTGATCTCGTCGAAGTAGTTGACGTCGAGCACCGGTCGCTCCGCCTCCTCAGCCCTACTCGAAGTCGGCCCCGGCCGGCTCGCGGCGGGACAGGTCGATGCCGAGCTCCTCGGCGGCCCGGAACACGTCCTCGTCGGTCTCGCGCAGCTCGATCTCCTCGCCCTCGGCCGAGCGGACCTCGACGTTCAGGCAGAGGGACTGCATCTCCTTGATGAGCACCTTGAAGGACTCCGGGATGCCGGGCTCGGGGATGTTCTCGCCCTTGACGATGGCCTCGTACACCTTCACGCGCCCGAGGACGTCGTCGGACTTGATCGTGAGCAGCTCCTGCAGCGCGTAGGCGGCGCCGTAGGCCTCCAGGGCCCACACCTCCATCTCGCCGAAGCGCTGGCCGCCGAACTGCGCCTTCCCGCCGAGGGGCTGCTGGGTGATCATGGAGTACGGCCCCGTCGAGCGGGCGTGGATCTTGTCGTCCACCAGGTGGAGCAGCTTCAGGATGTACGCCACGCCCACCGTGATCGGCTCCTCGTACGGCTCGCCGGTGCGGCCGTCGAACAGGATGGCCTTGCCGACCTCGTCCACCAGGCGCTGCCCGTCCCGGTTCGGATGGGCGCTGCGCAGGGCGTCGAGGATCTCGTGCTCGCGCGCGCCGTCGAACACGGGGCTCGAGACGTACACCGGCCCCTCGTGGTCCCGCCCGTCCTTGGTGAACCCGACCATCGAGGCCCACCCGAGGTGCGCCTCGAGGATCTGGCCGAGGTTCATCCGGGACGGCACGCCGAGGGGGTTCAGGATGATGTCCACCGGCGTCCCGTCGGGCAGGAACGGCATGTCCTCCTCGCGCAGGATGGTGGAGATCACGCCCTTGTTCCCGTGACGGCCGGCGAGCTTGTCGCCGTCGGAGATCTTCCGCTTCTGCGCCACGTAGACCCGGACGAGCTGGTTCACGCCCGGCGGCAGCTCATCGCCGTCCTCCCGGGTGAACACACGCACGCCGATGACCTTCCCCGACTCGCCGTGGGGCACCTTGAGCGAGGTGTCGCGCACCTCGCGCGCCTTCTCGCCGAAGATCGCTCGGAGCAGTCGCTCCTCCGGGGTGAGCTCGGTCTCCCCCTTCGGCGTGACCTTGCCCACCAGGTAGTCGCCGGGGTGCACCTCGGCGCCGATCCGCACGATCCCCCGCTCGTCGAGGTCCTTCAGGATCTCCTCGGAGACGTTGGGGATGTCGCGGGTGATCTCCTCCGGCCCGAGCTTCGTGTCCCGGGCGTCGACCTCGTGCTCCTCGATGTGGATCGAGGTGAGGATGTCCTCCTTGACGAGGCGCTCGGAGATGATGATGGCGTCCTCGTAGTTGTGGACCTCCCAGGGCATGTAGGCCACGATGAGGTTCCGCCCCAGCGCGAGCTCTCCCGACTCGGTCGAGGGCCCGTCGGCGATGACCTGGCCCTTGGCGACCTTGTCGCCCTCGCGCACGATCGGCTTCTGGTTCAGGCAGGTCCCCTGGTTCGATCGGCGGAACTTCTGGAGCTCGTAGGTCCGCAGGTCGCCGGAGCGCTCCCGGACCACGATCCGGTCGGCCGAGACCTCCTCCACCACCCCGGCCTCCTCGGCCAGGACGACCTCGCCGGCGTCCACCGCCGCCCGGAACTCCACGCCGGTGCCGACGAGCGGCGCCTCCGACCGGAGCAGGGGGACCGCCTGGCGCTGCATGTTGGAACCCATCAGGGCCCGGTTGGCGTCGTCGTGCTCCAGGAACGGGATGAGCGAGGCCGCCACGGAGATCAGCTGCTTGGGGCTGACGTCCATGTAGTCGACCTCCTCCGGCGGGACGGAGTCGACCTCGCCGCCCTTGCGCCGCACGAGGACCGTGGGGTTCAGGAACCGCCCGTCCTTGCCGATCGGCTCGTTGGCCTGGGCGATGACGTGCTTGTCCTCCTCGTCGGCCGAGAGGTAGTCGATCTGGTCGGTGACCCGGCCGTTGACCACCCGACGGTAGGGGGTCTCGATGAACCCGTACTCGTTGATCCGCCCGTAGGTCGAGAGCGAGCCGATGAGGCCGATGTTCGGGCCCTCCGGCGTCTCGATGGGGCACATCCGGCCGTAGTGGCTGGGGTGCACGTCGCGGACCTCGAACCCCGCGCGCTCCCGCGAGAGCCCGCCCGGCCCGAGGGCCGACAGGCGCCGCTTGTGGGTGAGCCCGGCGAGCGGGTTCGTCTGGTCCATGAACTGCGAGAGCTGGCTGGAGCCGAAGAACTCCTTGATGGCCGCCACGACCGGCCGGATGTTGATGAGGGTCTGGGGCGTGATGGCCTCCACGTCCTGGGTGGTCATCCGCTCCTTCACCACGCGCTCCATCCGCGACAGGCCGAT
>SIRV01000344.1 GCA_004366195.1 Actinomycetota bacterium | reverse complement strand
GGTGGACCGGATCATGTCCGAGCGCGACCCCGCGGACAAGGTGGACGCGGTCACCGCCGAGCGCGAGTCGGGGGTCACGATCATGGTCGGCGACGGCGTGAACGACGCCCCGGCCCTCGCGGCGGCCGACGTCGGCGTGGCGATGGGCGCCCGGGGCGCCACGGCCTCGTCGGAGGCGGCCGACGTGGTGCTCGTCGTGGACCGGCTCGACCGGCTGGCCGAGGCGATGCGCATCGCGCGCCGCTCGCGGAGGATCGCCGTGCAGAGCGTGCTGGTCGGGATGGGGCTCTCCTTCGGCGGCATGCTCCTCGGGGCCGTCGGGCTCCTCCCGCCGGTCGGCGGCGCCCTCCTCCAGGAGATCATCGACGTCGCCGTCATCCTGAACTCGCTCCGAGCGCTCTCGGGCGAGCGGGTGCCGCGGGGTGTCCGACGCGTGGTCGGCACGGACGTCGCCGAGCGCTTCCGCGCCGAGCACCGCGAGTTCACGCCCTGGCTCCAGCGGGTGCGTCAGCTCGCCGACCGGCTGGACGAGCTCTCGCCGGAGCAGGCCATGGCCGAGCTCGAGCAGATCCGCTGGTTCGTCCAGGAGCGCCTCGCCCGCCACGAGCGCGAGGAGGAGGAGGCGGTCTACCCGGTGGTCGCCGCCCTGATGGGAGGCGAGGACCCGATGGGCACGATGCAGCGCGCCCACATGGAGATCGAGCACCTGGTCCGGGTCTTCGCCCATCTCTACGAGGACCTGCCGGCCGAGGGCCCGACCGTGGAGGACCGGGTCGACCTCCGGCGGGTCCGGGACGGGCTCCACGCGATCCTGCGCCTGCACTTCGCGCAGGAGGAGGAGGCCTACTCCTGGATCTCGGCGGAGCGGGCCGAGGTCCCGGCGCCGGCCTGAGGCGCCTGGGGCTCAGGTGGCGGAGGGGCGGCGTGGGAGCCGGACGCGGAACGAGGCGCCGCCGCCCTCGCGCTCCTCGACCCAGGCCCGACCGCCGTGGAGCTCCGCGAAGCGGGCCACGAGGGCGAGCCCGATGCCGACGCCGGGCGAGTGCTCGGGCGCCGTCGGCCCCTGCCGGAAGGGCTCGAAGATCCGCTCCCGGTCCTCGGGGGGCACGCCCGGGCCCTCGTCCTCCACGGCGATCACGACGTCCCCTTCGCCGGGGAGCACGCGGACCCAGATCCGGGCCTCGGGCGGGGTGTGGCGCACGGCGTTCGCGAGGAGGTTCTCGACGATGCGCTCCACCTTGGCGGGGTCGACCTCCGCCCAGGCCGACGGCGCCTCCACCTCGACGGTGCGCCCGGCGACGATCCCCGACTCGGCGACGAGGCTCCTGACCAGGCTCCCGACGTCGGTGGGGGCGAGGCTCGGCTCCACGATGCCCCGGGAGAGGCGGTCCAGGTCGAGCAGGTCGTTGACCATCCGATCCAGGCGCCGGGCGTTCGCGGCGATGCGCGCGGCGAGCTCCCGCGCCTCCTCGGGATGGAGCTCGACGTCCTCCCGTTCCAGGGTCACCGCGAGGCCGAGGATGGCGGCCAGGGGCGTGCGCAGGTCGTGGGAGACGGCCTGGAGGAAGGTGTTCTTCATCCGGTCGAGCTCGCGGAGCTTCTCGGTCTCGGCGCGCTCCAGGTCGAGCGCTCGCTCGAGCTCCTCGGCGCGCTTGCGCTCGGTGATGTCGATCCACACGCCCTGCCAGAAGAGCGGACGCCCCTGCTCATCGCGGACCAGGACCGCGCGGTCGTTCACCCAGACCACCCGCCCGTCGCGGGCGATCATCCGGTACTCGACGTCGTAGGGGCCCTGGATGCGGTCGGCCTCCTCGGCGGCGGCGAGGATCCGCTCGCGGTCCTCGGGGTGGATCAGCGAGGGCCAGAGCGGCTCGGGCCGCGTCAGGTCCTCCGGGGTGTAGCCCAGCAGGTCGGTGACCTGAGGGCTGAAGTAGAGGGAGGCGTGAGGTCCGCCCTCCCCGGTCGCGTCGATGTAGGTGACGATCGGGATGTTCTCGACGAGCGCCCGGTAGCGCTCCTCGGCCTCGCGCAGCTGCTCCTCGGCGCGTTTGCGTTCGGTGATGTCGGTGATCACGCCCTGCCAGTACAGAGGGGTGCCGTCCGCGGCGCGTAGGCAGACGGCCTCGTCGCGGACCCACACCGCCCCGCCGTCGCGCGTCACGATGCGGTACTCGGTCGAGAAGGGCTCGAGCGTCTCGTCGCACCGCCGGTTCAGCTCGCGGACCCGGTCTCGGTCGTCGGGGTGGACGAAGGCGACCCATCGGTCGGCCGGTCCCAGCCATTCCTCCGGCTCGTACCCGAACCGGCGGACCTGGGGGCTCACGTAGGTCACGCCCCCCTCGGCGTCGTGGACGGCCTCGGTGTAGATGATCGCCGGGACGCTCTCGACGAGCATGCGGAACCGGGCCTCCGAGAGCTCGGCGCGCTCGTCGGCCCGGCGCTGGTCGGTCACGTCGAACATCACGCCCTGCCAGTAGAGGGGCCGTCCCTCCGCGTCGCGGATCAGGACGGCTTCGTCGTGGATCCAGACCTCGCGGCCGTCGCGGGCGATCGCGCGGTACTCCGCGCGGAAGCGTTCCCCCGCCCGCGCGGCCTCGCGCTCCGCCTCGAGGAGCGGGGGGAGGTCCTCGGGATGGACGCGGCGGACCCAGCTCGTCGGGTCGGTCAACCACTCCTCGGGGCGCACGCCGAGGATCCGCTCGATCTGCGGCCCGACGTACAGGATGTGGCCGGGCTCGTCTCCCTCCTCGACGCTCTGGAGGTACACGATGCCGGGGAGCTGCTCGACGAGGTTGCGGTAGCGGCGCTCCACCTCGGCGTGCCGCTCCTCGGCGAGCTTCTGGCGGGTGACGTCCACCAGTAGGCCGCGCACGACCGTGGGGTTGCCGCGCGCATCGGTCAGCGTGTGGCCGATGTCCCGGAGCCAGATCACGTGCCCGTCCCGGTGCAGGAACCGGTACTCGAGGTCGTGGGGGCGCGCGTGCGAGATCGCGTCGAGGAAGGCCTGGACGGCGCGGTCGCGGTCCTCGGGGTGGATGTGGTCGGCCCAGAAGCTCGGCTCCTCGATCCAGAGCTTCGGGGGGTACCCGAGCAGGTCCCAGGCCCGCTGGGAGACGAACGTGAACCGACCGGAGGCCGCGTCGGCCTCCCACACCACGGCGTCCAGGTCCGCGACGAGCGAGCGGAGCCGCCGGAGCTCGGCGCCGGGGGTCGTCACGGGCGGCCCGACGGACGGGGGGTCCGCTTCACGCCGCTGATGGTAGTGGACGCCGCCGCGGTCACCAGACCGCGACGGCGCCGTCCGCCCGGGGGTCGGTGGCGACCTCGAAGGAGCCGTCGTCCGCCACGCGGATCAGGTGGGCGTGCCCGACGCCCTCGTCGAACGGCGCGAGGACCGTGGGCTCGAAGCCGGCCTCGGCGAGGGCGCCGACCACCGAGGCCGGGACCCGCGCCTCGACCTCGACGGTGCGGCCGGCGTGGAGCTCCATGCCGCCGACGAGCCACCGGGGCGCCGCGAGGACCTCACCCACGTCCATCCCGAGGTCGAAGGCCCGCAGGATCGACATGGCGTTGATCTGCGGTTGGCCCCCGCCGCCCATCGAGCCGCTCACGGCGGCGAGGCGTCCGTCGCGGTGCACGAGCACCGGCATGAGCGTGTGCGCCGGTCGCTTGCCGCCGGCGAGCACGTTCGGGTGGTCGAGGTCGAGGACGAAGGCCGAGCCCCGGTTGTGGCAGATGACGCCGGTCTCCGGCTCCCGGATCCCCGCGCCGAAGCCGTCGTAGAGGCTCTGGATCAGCGAGATCGCCCACCCCTCGGCGTCGGCCGCGACGAGGGCGATCGTGTCGCCGCTCGGCCGGGCCCCCCGCCCCTCGCGCACCGCCTCGACGAGGCCCGCGAGGTGCCCCTCGTCGAGCAGGTCGCCCACCGGCACCCGGGCGAACCGGGGGTCGGCGTTGTGCCGGTCCCGGTCGGCGGCGGTGGCGGCGAAGAGCTCCGCGAGCGTCGGCGCGTCGGGGCCGAGGGGGTCGGGGTCGATGCCGAGGAGCTCCACCGCCGCGAGGATCTCGAGCAGGACGAACCCCTGGGAGTTCGGGGGCACGACGCGCACGTGCAGGTCCCGGTACCGCGCGGCGAGGGGCGAGTCGAGCTCGGGCTCGTGGCGGGCGAGGTCCTCGATCGTCATCGGTGAGCCGAGGGCGCGTAGGCCCTGCACCAGGCGCTCGCCGACCGGCCCCTCGTACAGCGCGGCGGGACCGAGGTCCCGGATCGCCTCCAGGGTCGCGGCCAGGGCGTGGTCGGCGAAGGTCTCCCCCTCGGCGAGCGGGCCGCCGTGGGGGAAGAAGATCGCGGCGAGGCCGGGGTCGGCGCGCAGGCGCTCCGCGTCGGCGGCGAGGGAGGCGCCGAGGGAGCGCGAGACCGCCACGCCCTCGCGCGCCGCGGTGATCGCCGGCTCGAGCGCTCGGGCCAGGCCGAGGCGGGACCAGCGGTCGGCGAGCAGGCCCCAGCCGGAGACGGCGCCCGGCACGGTGATCGGCAGCGGGCCGTGGGTCGGCATCGTCCCGTGCTCGCGCCGGACCCGCTCCACGTCGATCGCGGCCGGCGCGGCGCCGCTCGCGTTGAGGGCGATCGTGCGCCCCTCGGGCTCCTGGATCAGCGCGAAGAGGTCGCCGCCCACCCCGCACATGTGGGGATAGACGACGGCGAGGGTCGCCGCGGCCGCGAGGGCGGCGTCGATCGCGTTCCCGCCGGCCTCGAACGCGGCGCGCCCCGCCTCCGTCGCTCGGGCGTGGGGGGTGGCGAGCGCGAACCGGGAGCCGCGGCCGGAGAGCGGGCGATCGTCCACGGCGCAAGGGTAGCCGCTCGGGGCGCTCTCAGCCCGCGAGCGTGAGCCCTCGGTAGCCTTCGACGAAGCCGGCGGCCCGCAGGCGCTCGGCGTGGGGGCTCTCGAGCGCCGGGACGCCGTCGATCCGGGCGAGCTCGATCCGGCGCACCCGCCCGTCCTTCACGAGCGCGGCGAGCGCCGACGGCCAGTCCGCCTCGGCGCCGGCCTCGAAGGTGATGAGCGTGCGACCGCCCCGATCGAGGTACGCGGCCGGCTCGCCCCTGGCGAGCACCACGTAGGCGCCGGGCGAGCGCGAGGGCCGTCCGGCCGACGAGGGCCACGGCAGGGCCGCCCCGTAGGGCTGGGCGGGATCGGCGGCGGCGAGGCAGATCGGGTCGCTCGCCGGCGCGTCGCGGAGGGACCGGAGGCGCTCGAGCGCGCCGGGCAGGGCGAACTGGGCGGCCCCGAGCCCGGCCACGAAGTGCCCGCGGCGGACCTTCCCCGCCTCCTCCAGAGCGCGCAGCACGCCGTAGAGGGCGGCGAACCCGCCGGGGACCTGCTCGGCGAGGACCGCCTCCCGCGTGAGCACGCCGTGGCGGTCGAGGAGCTGCATCGCGCGGGCGTGCGCCGTCTCGGTCGGTGGGGGCGCCGGCTCGAGCAGGGGCGCGACGAGCGACCACCGCCCGGCGGCCGCGGGCGGGCCGAGGCGGCGGAGCGTGCCCGGACGGGGCCGGGCGCGGGCGCTCCGGGCCCGCCGCGCGAGCAGGGCTCGCAGCGGGGCGAGCGTGTCGTTCGTCACCTCCCCCGCCCACACCAGGTCCCACAGGGCCCGGAGCACCGTCCCCTCCTCGGAGACGCCGGCCGCCCGGAGCAGCTCGGGCCAGAAGGAGGCGCCGCGCGCCGCGAGGTGCTCGCGCAGGGCGCGATGGAGCTCGCCCTCGGGGCGCTCGGACGGGGCGGCGAGCAGGGTCCGCGCCGCGTCCCGGAAGCAGAGCGCGATGCGGCCATCCTCGGGCCCGGACCCGCCCATCCCGACCCACACCACCTCGCCGGCGGCGCAGAGCGCGTCGAGGTCGCCGGGACGGTACCCGCGGACCCGGGCCGGGAGCACGTCGGTCTCCAGGATCGCGGCGGGGACCTGCGCCCCCTGGAGCCGCGCGATGGCCTCGGCCAGCGCATCGGGGCCGGGCCTCGGGTCCTCCAGCCCCTGCCAGGCCGGAAGGAACCGGGCGAGGACGGCGCCCTCGACCGGCTCGACCTCGCGTCGCAGGGCGGCGAGGGAGCGACGGCGCAGGCGGCGGAGCACCTCGGTCTCGCACCACTCCGTCTCGCGCCCACCCGGGCGGAACCCGCCGCGGACGACCCGGCCGGTGCGCTCCAGCTCGGCGAGGGCCTGAAGGACCCGCTCCACCGGCAGGCCGAGGCGCTCGGCCGTCTCCGTCGCGAGGAACGGGCCGTGGGTCCGCGCGTAGCGGTGGACCAGGTCGAGCACGGCGTCCGGCGCGGGCTCCGTGTAGGCGCTCGGCAGGCCGGGTGGGATCCCCACGCCGAGCCCGTCCCGCAGTCGCCCGGCGTCCTCCGCCGCCGCCAGGCGCTCCTCGCCGGCGACCCGGACCCGGATGGCCCGGCCCTCCCGCTCGAGCGCGCCGACGAACGCGGCCGCGTCACCCTCGCAGCGGATGCCGAGCTCATCCGGGGCCAGGGGGCCGAGGCGCCGGAGCAGGTCGTGGAGGTCGTCGGGGCTCCGGGCCCGCCGCCCCTCGGCGAGCCCCTGGAGCTCGAGCTCGAGCGAGGAGATCGCCTCGGGGTCGAGGAGCTCGCGGAGGTCCTCCGAGCCGAGGAGCTCGCGCAGGAGCTCCCGGTCCAGGGCCAGGGCGGCCGCCCGACGCTCGGCGGCCGGCGCGTCGTCCTCGTACATGTAGACGCCGAGCCACCGGAACAGGAGCGAGCGCGCGAACGGCGAGGGCCGGTCGAGGTCGACGGTGACGAGCCGGATCCGCCGGGCCTGCAGGTCCGCGAGCACGCGCCGCAGGCCGGGGAGGTCGAACACGTCCTGGAGCACCTCGCGCGTGGCCTCCAGCAGGATCGGGAAGTCGGGGTACCGCAGCGCCACGGCGAGCAGGTCGGCGGCCCGCCGTCGCTGCAGCCAGAGGGGCGTGCGCGCGCCGGGGCGCCGGCGGGGGAGCAGGAGCGCTCGGGCAGCCGCCTCCCGGAAGACCGCGGTGAACAGCGCCGTGGACGTGAGCTCCCGCACCACGAGGTCCTCGATCGCCTCGGGGTCGACGAGCACGTCCTCCAGGGGGAGGCGCTCCTCGGCCTCGGGCAGCCGGATCACGACGCCATCGTCGGCCCAGAGGACCTGGACGTCGAGGCCGAGGCGCTCGGCGCGGCGCGCGCGGATCGCGATGGCCCACGGGGCGAGGACCCGCTCGCCGAGGGGCGCGAGGAGGCAGAGGCGTCGGTCGCCGAGCTCGTCGGGGAAGCGCTCGAGCACGATCGTGCGGTCGTCGGGGAGGGCGCCCGTGGCCTCCCGCTCCTCGCGCAGGTACGCGGCGAGGTTCGCTGCGGCCCGGGCGTCGAGCCCGTACTCCCTGCGCAGCGCCGCGACCTGCCGTCGCTCCGGCAGGGCTCCGAGCTCCCGGACCGTGCGTCCGATCGCGAGGCCGAGCTCGAGCGGACGGCCGGGCCCGTCGCCGTGCCAGAACGGCACCTTCCCCGGCTCGCCGGGCGCCGGGGAGACCACCACGCGGTCGTGGGTGATCTCCTCGATCCGCCAGGATGAGGCGCCGAGGGAGAAGACCTCGCCCGGACGGCTCTCGTGCACCATCTCCTCGTCGAGCTCGCCGACCCGGCGACCGTCCACGGTGAACACGCCGTACAGGCCGCGGTCGGGGATCGTGCCGGCGTTGGCGATCACCAGGCGCCCCGCCCCCTCCCTGGCGCGCAGGGTGTCGGTGCGCCGGTCCCAGACCAGGCGCGGGCGGAGCTCGGCGAAGGCCTCGGCCGGGTACCGACCGGCCAGCATCTCGAGCACGGCGCGGAAGGCGTCCTCGGGGAGCTCGGCGAAGCTCGCGGCCCGGCGCACGAGCGCGCCGAGCTCGGCCACCGTCCACGGCTCCATCGCGCAGGCCGCCACGACCTGCTGGGCGAGCACGTCCAGGGGGTTGCGGGGCAGGCGCGTCTCCTCGATCTCGCCCTCCCGCATCCGCCGGGCGACGACGGTCGCCTCGAGCAGGTCGGCCCGATGGGTGGGGATGATGACGCCCCGCGCCGGCTCGCCGACCCGATGGCGGGCGCGGCCGATCCGCTGGAGCCCCCGGGCCACCGAACGCGGTGACTCGACCTGCACCACCAGGTCCACGGCGGCCATGTCGATGCCGAGCTCGAGGGAGGAGGTGGCGACGATCCCCCGGAGCTCCCCACGCTTCAGCCGATCCTCGATCTCCAGGCGCCGCTCGCGCGCGATCGAGCCGTGGTGGGCGGCGACGAGCTCCTCGCCGGCGAGCTCGTTCAGGCGGGCCGCCAGGCGCTCGGCCAGGCGCCGGGCGTTCACGAACACGATCGTCGAGGTGTGGGAGCGCACCAGCTCCAGCAGGCGGGGCAGGATCCCCGGCCAGATCGAGCCCCGCGAGGGGATCAGCCCCGGCGTCGCCGGGCCGTCCAGGCGCGGGGTCGGCGAGGGCGGGGCGGTGAGGGCCGAGAGGTCGGCCATGTCCTCCACCGGCACCTCGACCCGGAGCTCCATCGGGCGGCCCGATCCGGCGTCGACGATCCGCACCGGCCGCGGGACGCCGTCGCGGTACCCGCCGAGGAAGCGCGCGACCACCTCCAGCGGACGCTGCGTCGCCGACAGGCCGATCCGCTGCGGCGGCGTGCGGCAGATCGCCTGTAGGCGCTCGAGCGAGAGCGCGAGGTGCGCCCCCCGCTCGTTCGGCGCGAGCGCGTGGACCTCGTCCACGATCACCCAGCGCACCGAGCGCAGGACCTCGCGGGTCCGGCTCGTCAGCATGAGGAACAGGGACTCCGGCGTCGTGATCAGCACGTCGGGCGGGCGCCGGGCGATGTCGCGGCGGTCCCGCTCGGGCGTGTCCCCGGTCCGGATCGCCACGCGCGGCTCGTGGAGCCGGAGGCCGAGGCGCTCGGCGGCGAGGGCGATGCCCGCGAGCGGCGCCCGCAGGTTCTTCTCCACGTCCACCGCGAGGGCCCGGAGCGGCGAGACGTAGAGCACGCGGCACCGCTCGGCGGGCGGCGGCGCCGGCTCGGTCGCCAGGCGGTCCAGGGCCCAGAGGAACGCGGCGAGGGTCTTGCCGGAGCCGGTGGGGGCCGAGATCAGCGTGTGCTCGCCCTCGGCGATGGCCGGCCAGCCGAGGGTCTGGGCCGGCGTCGGCTCGGGGAAGGTCTCCTCGAACCACGCGCGGACGGCGGGGGAGAAGCGCTCGAGGCTCACACGAGCACGCTACCGCGCGCTACGCGAAGGGGTCCCGGACCCGGATCCCGTCGAACCGACGGAAGTCGCGGTCGTGGGTGAGGATGGTCCGGACGCCGTGCTCCCGCATCAGCGCCACGAGGTGCGCGTCCGGCACCAGGTTGCCGGAGACCCGCGGCCCGCCCGCCAGCTCCCTGAACAGGTCCCAGAACCGATCCCCCTCGCCGGGCGCGCGGACGTGCGGGCGGGACAGCAGCGCCTCGACGTTGGCGATGGCCTGCGCCCCGGAGAGCGGCTCGCGGAAGACGGCCGGGTGCGTGGCGATGCGGAGGTAGGCCATGAGGGTCGGCCAGAACAGGTAGACGATCTCCGGGCCGCGGGCGAGCGCCTCCAAGGTCGCGCGGGCGCGAGGATGGAACGGGCTCGAGGAGTCCGACGCGTACAGGAGGACGTTGGCGTCGACGGTGACGCTCACGCGCCCTCCAGGGCGCGGCGGACCGCCTCGGCGTCCTCCAGGTCCACGCGGGCGCCCATCTCCTTCGCGATCCAGGAGAAGGGCGGCGGCTCCTCCCACGCCTCGCTCCGCAGGCTCGCGGCCAGGAGCTCGGAGACGAGCTGGCCGAGGGACTTCCCCTCCCGGCGCTGCCGCCGCTTCAGCTCGCGGAGGACCGCCGCGTCGATGTCGATGGTGGTCCGCGGCATGGCGCATCCGATGCTCCCTCGTTCAGCATCTGATGTCAACTCCTGGGCCCAACCCGGTGCCGGTAGGATGCCGGCGATGGCAACCCGAGCCCTCGTCGCCTCGCTCCTCGCGCTCGCCCTGGTCGGCGGCGCGCCGGCGTGGGCTGCCGAGCGCGACCCGCGCGGGACCAGATCGTGCTCGCCGGCACGGTCACCGTTCCCCGGGGGGAGGAGGCGGGCGAGATCGTCGTCTTCCACGGGAGCGCCACCGTGGCCGGGCTCGCGCTCGGCGACGTGATCGTGCTGGACGGGCCGATCGTCGTGACCGGGCAGGTGAGCGGGAGCGTGGTGGCGTTCCACGGAGACGTGCGGCCCGGGCGAGGCGCCCAGGTCGGCGGCTCCGCGCCCGCTCCGGCGCCGCGCTCAACCCGCCGAGGCGGGGGCTTGTCCTGTCAACGAGATGTGGCGACGCCAGCACTCCTCCAGGATCGTCTCCCGCGCCCGCTCGACGCAGCCGTTGGTCTGTGGCCGCCTCGCCCGGATGAACAGGTGGCCGCCCAGTCGTTCGACGGCCCGCTCGAACTCCTCGGAGCGGAACTCCGAGGCGTTGTCGGTCATCACCTGCTCGAGCGACCAGCCCCGGGCAGCGAGGTCCTGGGCCACCCGACGCGCGAGCTCCGAGGTGAACCGGGGCGAGGGGTTGCGCGGGGTGAGGTGCAGCTCCGCCCAGCAGTAGGCGGAGGCGACGTCGATCGCCGCGTACTGCCACACGGCGCCCTTGGCCCCGGAGAGCCTGCCGATGAAGAAGCGGTCCATCTGCACCATCTCCCCAGGTCGGTGAACGTCCAGGTGCCATTCGGGTGCGGGAGCCACGATCCCCTGCTCGACGAAGGGCGAGGTCTGGTTGGCCATGCGGGGCCGGCGCCGCTCCCGGGGCCGGAGGATCTCCGGGCCGAACCGAAGCACCTGGGACCTCCATCGGTAGAACATGGAGGGATGGATCCCCATCGCCCGGCACGCGGCGGCACGTTGCCGAGCTCGGCGGCGAGGGCGAGCGCTCGCAGCCGGAACCGGTAGAGGGCATCATCCAGGGTCAAGGCGGCGCCTCCTTTCCGCTCGACCGTCCCGTCAAGCGGGAGGATGCGTCGCCTTCTCCCTCCGGTGTGGGATGTCCCGAGGTGTCGCTACGACTCGGGGATAGAGCGCGCTAGGGTCCCCGTAACGGGACCCGCGGCAACCACCCGGTCTGGAAGAGACGGACCCTGAGCTCAGGTGAGCCAGGGGGGCGCGGAGCGGGCCAGGAGGTCGCGATCGATGTCACCGTCGTCGCCCCACCGCACGCACCAGTCGTAGTACCGGTCGAAGACTTCGGCCATCTCCTTCTGCAGCAACGGCCACGGATCCTTGCGCAGATCCTGGAACTCGATCGGCCCCCGCCCCGCGGCGAGCTCTTCCCGCAGGGTCTCGACCCACGGGGCGTCCACCGGTAGATTGAGCTTGGCTAGCTCTTCGACGCTTCGCAGCTCGATCGTGGTGAGCTCGATCGCCTCGGCGATCCGTGCGGAGAGCTCGGGCGGGTACAGGGGGCTCGGCCCCGGCACGACCGCCCCGGCCGGGATGTCCTGGATCTTTCCGCCCTCGCAGCTGGTCACGAAGAGCGGCTCGCCCTGGTCGTTCGTCGGGATCGACAGCGCACCTTCTGAGCTGGCCCGTGCCGGGGTGATGAGCAAGGTCGCGACCACCCCGGCCCACCCCAACCGCGTGAGTGTCCGCGAGATGGTCCCGGTTGCCATGTTGCATTCCCCCTCGTGCGGCAACACTCCCCTCGCCTAGCAGTGGTCTCCGGGTCTGAACATACGGAACTCGATCTCGTAGCTCACGTCGTTGTCTCGGGAACCGTCGTCGCACTCGAACCACGCGTCCCCGAAGCCTGCGCCGCCGTGCAGGAAGTCGTCTCCCTGACCGTCGTAGAGCCCATCGTTTCCGTCTTCCCCGAAGATCGCGTCCGGTCCGTCGCCGCCGTGAAGGACGCCGTCGGACGCTGGACCCCCATAGAGATCGTCCCCGAACGCCTGACCGTAGACGATGTCCTGACCTGCCTGACCCCGCAGCTCTGGGTCAACGTTATCCCCACCCATGATTTGGTCGGACCCCCGACCGCCGAAGATCCTGTCGTTGTTCTCGTTGCCCCGCAACGTATCTTGGTCGTCATCGCCACAGATCCGGTCGTCACCTCCGAGACCGGAGATGGTATCGTTGCCTGCCAGCCCGGCCATGACGTTGCCGCCCGCGTCGCCGGTGATCGTGTCGTCCTGGGGGTACCCAAGTAACGGGGGTCGACGGGCACGCTCTCGCACGTGGAAGACGCGGTCACCCCGACTGCCAGAACCGCTCCCAGGAGGCCAGCAGCAACAACCCCCATCAGTTTCATACAAGTGCTACCCTCGTTTAGGTCGAAGCGCAAGCCCTCGTCATCCCGCATGCGGCTTCGGCGGGATCTCGGCGGCGGTCGCCGGCGCGCCAGGCCGAGGCGGGACCAGCGTTCGGCGAGCAGGGGCCACAGGGCCCGCAGGACCGCCCGCTCCTCGGGGACCCCGGCCGCGGCGAGCAGCTCGGGCCAGCTCGGGCGGGAAGGAGGCCCCGCGCGCGGCGAGGTGCGCGGGTCCGGTGGATTTCGCTGTCCGGGCGCCCGGCCGGGGCGGGGAGCAGGGTCTGCGCCGCGTCCCGGAAGTAGAGCGCGATGCGGCCATCCTCGGGCCCGGACCCGCGCATCCCGACCCAGATCACCTCGCCGGCGGCGCAGAGGGCGTCGAAGTCCTCCGGGCGGTAACCCCGGACCCAGGCCGGGAGCACGTCGGTCTCTAGGATCGCCGCGGGGACCGGCGCCCCCTGGAGCCGGGCGATGGCCTCGGCGTCCTCCAGGTCAACGCAGGCTCCCAGCTCCTTCGCCGTCCATGTGAACGGCGCCGGCCTCTCGCGTCCCTCGCTGGGCAGGGCCGCGGCCAGGAGCTCGGAGACGAGCTGACCGCGCGACCGGTCCGGGCGCCGGTAGGATGCCGGGGATGGCAACCCGCGCCCTCGTCGCCTCGCTCCTCGCGCTCGCCCTGGTCGGCGGCGCGCCGGCGCTCGCGGCCGAGACGGTGGACGACGCGCCGGACCAGGTCGTGCTCTCGGGTACGGTCTCGGTCCCCCGCGGCAAGGAGGCGGGCGAGATCGTCGTCTTCCACGGGAGCGCCACCGTGGCCGGGCTCGCCCTCGGCGACGTGATCGTGCTGGACGGGCCGATCGTCGTGACCGGGCAGGTGAGCGGGAGCGTGGTCGCGGTCGGGGGCGACGTGCGGCTCGGACGCGACGCCCAGGTCGGGGGCTCGGTCCTCGCGGGCGGCTCGGTGCAGGCCGCCCCCGGCGCGCGGGTCGCCGGCGAGGTCCGGGAGGGCGTGCGCTTCACCCTCCGCGGGTGGCTCGAGGCGATCGCCCCGGCGCTCTCGTGGCTGGCGCTCGCGGTCTCCATCCTGGTCCTCGGGCTCCTGCTCCTCGCCCTCGCGCCCCGCGGGCTCGACGCCGTCCACCGGGCGGCGCGCGATTCGCCGTGGGCCGCGGCGGGCTGGGGCCTGGTGGCGCTCGTCGCCCTCCCGGTCTCGGGGGCGCTGCTCCTGCTCTCGGTGCTCGGGCTGCCCCTCGGGCTGGCGCTCCTGCTCGGGCTGGCGCTGCTCTCGTTCCTCGGGCTCGCGCTCTCGGCGTGGGTCCTGGGCCGGGCCCTGTGGCGTCCACCGCGGAGCCGGTGGCCGGCGCTGCTCCTCGGGTGGCTCGTCGTCGGGCTCCTCATGGGCGTGCCGTACCTCGGGCCGGTGGCGTGGGGGGCGGGCTCCGGGTTCGGGCTCGGCGCCGCGACGGTGGCGACCTGGAGGGCTCGCGGGCACCGGGGGCGGCATCGGCCGGGACGGGCCGAGCCGGTGCCCGTGCCCGAGGCGGCGGAGGTCGTGGCGGGCGAGCCGGCCGTTGCCGGCGGCCCGGGCGCGCCGGAGCGCGAGCCGATCCGCCCCGTCGACGGCGAGATCGGGCTCTGAGATCCGCCCGGCATCGGACGCGCAGCGCCTGACCTATCCTTTCGGCTCGGAAGCTCGACGGAGCCGATGACCGCCGCGCCCGATCCGGCGCCGCGCTCGACCCGCCGAGCGGCGGGCGCTTAGCTCAGCGGAAGAGCGCTCCCCTTACAAGGGAGAGGTCGGAGGTTCGAGCCCTCCAGCGCCCACGATCCTCGGCCCCCCGAAGCGGTCGCGCGGAGGACCCCGCACGGACGTAGGCTGGGTCCGCGATGCGGTACCGGATCCGGCGCGGCGCTCTCCGTCCGGTGCTCGCCCTGTTCGGCGGCACCGAGCACGGCTCCTACGTGGATGTGGGGCCGATGGCGGTCCGGTTCCGGTTCGGCCCCCTGTTCGACGAGGAGATCCCACGGAGCGAGCTCGCGAGGGCTCGTCGCGCCCGCTGGCCCTGGTACGGCGGGATCGGGTGGCGCCTGTCCGCCGACGGGGTCGTCGGGCTCATCGGCGCGCTCCAGGGCGTTGTGGAACTCGAGCTGCGCGAGCCGCGTCGGGTCCGCGTGATCGGCATCCCCTGGCGCTGTCGGCGGATCTTCGTCTCGCTCGAGGATCCGAGCGCGTTCCTCGCCGAGCTCGGCCGCTGAGTCAGACCACCATCACGTCCACGACCACCGTCCCCCGCACGACCGAGCGGAGCGTCCGCACGGCCTTCGCGAGCGCGGCCCCGTCCTCCGGCGGGATCTCCCCCTCCGGAACCACGAACGTCTCGAGGAGCTCCGCGATGAGGTCGTTGTTGCGCTCCGCGCCCTCGAGCTCGGCGAGGAGGTCGTCGAAGGAGCCCGCCGAAGTCGTCGCCGCCTCGGGCTCCTCGAACAGCGCCACCTCGCCGAACCCCCCGCTCGTACCGCCCCGGACCACGAGCTGCAGCATGGACCCGGGTGGGACGGAGTCGGGGACCTGGAGCCGGAGGGTCCGCTCCACCGCGGGTCCCCGCGGGGGTCGCAGCCGCACGGTGGCGGTGAGCACGTCGCCGGGTGCGGCCTCGACCCATCCCTCCGCGGGCTCGGGGTTGGAGGTCGAGGCGACGCGCACGCGCGCGATTCCGAGCGTGCGGACCCGCTGCGTCAGCCCGCCCTCGAGCCGCATCTTCGTGATCTCGACCGGTTCGAAGGGGTTGTGGAGGAGCGCGGAGAGGTTGAGCAGGGCCGGCTCGAAGAGCGCGTCGAACGCGAGGTCGAAGTCCGAGGCGAACATGTTCTCCCGGTGGAACCGGAACGGCTCGCCCCCCGCGCGGGTGCCGGTGATCGTCCAGGCGAGCCGGGCGCTGCCCTCGCCGATGCGGTCGAAGGCCCGGTCGAACTCTGCGAAGAGGGCGAAGAACGCCACCTCGTCGAGGAAGGCGAAGTCGCGCACGATCCTGGTCGCCCCCTCTCGGGTGACCCCGAGGTCCAGGTTCCTGAGCCGCGTGCGGACCGGGGTGAGGTCGGGGAACCGCCCCGCCACGCCGCCCACCCCGGCGAGCCGGTCCTGGGTCAGCAGGCCGTGGGGGAGGCCGACGTTCGCGAGCTTGAACGGGACGAGCACGTTGCGGACGACGCCGAGGACGCTGCCCCCGTTCAGCCCGAGGCGCGTGGGACCGGAGAAGAGGAGCGGGTGACCGAACGCCACGCTCCGGCGACCGAGACGCGCGGTGGTGGTCCCGATCCCGGCCATCGTCAGGTGCCCGTAGGAGAGGACGGCGGAGTAGACCGAGCCCGGCGGGAGCGGGTCGGTGCGGTCCGGATCGACGGGAGCCCTCGCCCGTGCGCCCGGGGCCACGAGGAACGGCAACCCGGCGTCGCGGATCGCGCGGTCGAGCAGGTCGAGGCGCCGCTGGTTCAGGCCCGAGACCGTGAGGGGGATGAGCAGTTGGCGCATCTGCCCCTCCCCGCCGGCGGCCCGCGCGGCGGTCCGCTCGAGCTCGGGCGAGAGAGCCACGCGCTCGGCCCACTCCGCGGCGCGCCGGGCCGGGATCGTGGAGGGGTACGAGAGGATCTCGACCATCGGCTCGGCGGGCGTCACCCCGGCGACGCGGAAGTCGCCGCCCGTCCATCCGTAGGCGATGGCCCCGACGAGGCGGCCGCCGATGGAGACCGGCGAGCCCGACATCCCCGCGAGCACGCCCCCGGTGCGCTCCATCAGCGGGCCGAACAGCTCGACCAGGATGAGGTCGATCCCTGGCGCGATCCCATCGGGCTGCACACCGAGGATCCGGACGCCGAAGGGCTGGATCTTCCTCCCCGAGATGACGGTGAGGCCCTCGCCCACCATCCCGGGACGGAGCTCGGACACGGGGAAGATCGGGATCCCCGGCGCGGGCTTCGCAGCGGCGGGCTCCGATGCCCGGGAGGGCTCCGGCGTCGGCGGTGCCGCGACCAGCGCGAGGACCAGCGCGAGGATCGCCACGACGGGAAGCGCACGGCGATCGCGGGCGGTGTCGAGCTCCATCATCCCCTCCTCGGTCGGCGGCTGGCGGGCCACCGTTCGGACGCCCTGCGGGTCCGTCCGGGTTCCCGCTCGGACCGAGGCGATCCTATCCCCTCGGAGGCTCGATCGGGCGCCGGCGCGTCGCCCGGCGCCGCCGTACGATCGGGGTGGTGCGCGCCCGGAGCGCGCCGGGCGGGTGAGCGGGATGCCGGGGATCTGGACGGGGACCGAGCGCTCGTGCGCCCTCTGCGGTCGGCGCGTGCCGGCCCCGGCGCGCGAGCGCGGGGTGTGCGGGTCGTGCGTCCGGCGGGATCCGGTGCGGTCGCTCCCTCTCGTGCGGGAGGCGCACGGGCGGGCCCGCCGGGCCTTCGGTCTGCCGGTGGAGGCACCGCGGACGCCGGGTGGGGTCCGGTGCGGCCTCTGCGCCTGGGGGTGCGTGATCGGGGAGGGCGAGCGCGGCTGCTGTGGCCTTCGGACGGTGCGTGGCGGAAGGCTCGTCCACCTCGCCGGCACGCCCCGCCGTGGCCTGCTCCACTGGTCCCGCGACCCGCTCCCCACCAACTGCGTCGCGGACTGGGTCTGCGCGGGACGCGACCGCGTCGGCGACCACAACCTCGCCGTGTTCTACGGCTCGTGCACGTTCGACTGCCTGTTCTGCCAGAACTGGCAGTACCGGGTGATGCGACCTCGGCCCGGCGCCCTGACCACGGCGGAGGAGCTCGCCGGCGCGGCGGACCCGCGTACCTTCTGCGTCTGCTTCTTCGGCGGGGACCCGGCCTCGCAGATGCCCCACGCGCTCACGACCGGGCGCCTCCTCGGCGAGCGGGGGGTGCGGGTCTGCTGGGAGACGAACGGCAGCATGCATCCGCGGTTCCTCGAGCGGGCCGTCGAGCTCTCGCTCGCGACCGGCGGCGTCGTCAAGTTCGACCTGAAGGCCATGGACGAGAGCCTGCACGTCGCGCTCACCGGCGTGAGCAACCGGAGGACCCTGGAGAACTTCGCCCGCGCCGCCTCGCGCTTCGCCGAGCGCAGGGACCCGCCCCTCGTCGTCGCGAGCACGTTGCTCGTCCCGGGCTACGTGGACGCCGAGGAGGTCGGCCGCATCGCCAGGTTCGTGGCCTCGTTCGACCCGACGATCCCCTATGCCCTCCTCGCGTTCGCGCCCCACTTCGCCATGGCCGACCTGCCGCGGACCTCCCGGCGCCACGGGGAGGAGGCGCTCAAGGCCGCGAGGTCCGCCGGCCTCACCCGCGTCCGCCTCGGCAACGTCCACCTCCTCGATCGATAGGCGCGGCCGCAGACGCGGACACCCGCGAGACACGCGCGAGGGTGCGCACGCATGCCCTACACTCGGAGCTCTGATCGGTCGGGGCCGGGGTGAGGGAGGCCATGGGAGACGAGGAAGCCCGCACGCTCGTCGGCCGGACGGCCGTGGAGCTCGCGGAGCTCGTCCGCTCCGGTTCGGTCACCCCCGCGGCCGTCGTCCGGGCCCATCTGGCGCAGCTCGAGGCCGTCGACGGGCGGCTCCGGGCCTTCCAACGGTCCCGCGGGGAGCGGGCCGTGGGCGAGGCGGAGGAGCTCGCCGGTCGCGCCGATCTGGCCGAGCTGCCCCTGGCCGGGGTGCCCGTGGCGGTCAAGGACAACGTGGCGGTAGCGGGCGAGCCGGTGCGATGGGGGTCGCCGGCCACCCCGGACCACCCGCAGGCCGAGGACCACGAGGTGGTCCGCAGGCTGCGGGCGGCGGGGGCGATCGTCCTCGGGATCAGCCGGATGCCCGAGCTGGGGGTCTGGGCAACCACGGAAGGCGAGCTCGGGACGACGCGGAACCCGTGGAACCCCGAGCGCACGGCCGGGGGCTCCTCGG
>SIRV01000343.1 GCA_004366195.1 Actinomycetota bacterium | reverse complement strand
GCCGCTCGAGCGCTCGTCCCAGGGCTACCGGATGGTCCAGGCCGACAAGGACGACGTCGAGCTCCTCGGCTACCTGAAGCTCGACGTGCTCGGCGTGCGGATGCTCTCGGCGATGCGCCACGCCCTGGACGAGATCGCCCGCACCGAGCACGTGAAGGTGGACCTCGAGGGGATCCCCCTCGACGACCCCGCCACCTTCGAGCTGATCCGCGCCTCCGACACGCTCGGGTGCTTCCAGATCGAGTCGCCCGGCCAGCGCGAGCTCCTCCAGAAGCTGCAGCCCGAGCGGTTCGAGGACCTCATCGTGGACATCTCGCTCTTCCGGCCGGGCCCGGTGAAGTCGGACATGGTCGCGCCCTACCTGCGGCGCCGTCACGGCCTGGAGCCGCCGACCTACGCCCACCCCGCGCTGCGGCCGGTCCTCGGCGAGACCTTCGGCGTGATCGTCTACCACGAGCAGGTCCTGCGGACCCTCTCGGTCGTCGCCGGGTACGACCTCGCGGAGGCCGACCGGATCCGCCGCCACCTCGACGACGCCGAGGAGCTCCCGGCCCTCCGCGCCGACTTCCTCGCCCGCGCCGCCCGCCGGGGGATCGCCGCGGAGGACGCCGAGCGGATCTTCGACGAGCTCGCCGGGTTCGCGAGCTTCGGGTTCTGCAAGGCCCACGCGGCGGCCTTCGCGGTGCCGACGTACCGCTCGGCCTGGCTGAAGGCCCACCACCCGGCCCACTTCCTCGCCGGGGTGCTCACGCACGACCCCGGGATGTACCCGCGGCGCCTGATCCTCCAGGACGCCCGCCGCCGCGGCATCGAGATCCTGCCCCTCGACGTGAACCGGAGCGAACCGGAGTACACGGTCGAGGTGCTGGAGGCGCCGGCGCGCGGGGAGGGGTCCGACCCGAGCGTCGTCGAGGCGGCGCGGAGCGCCGTCCGAGCAGCGAGGGTCGGAGCCCCGACCGCAGCGCGCCCCACGGGACCGGGAACCGCTCGGCGGTACGGGATCCGGCTCGGGCTGCGGGACGTGCAGGGGATCTCGGAGGCCGAGATCCGCGGGATCCTGCGGGCCCGGGCCGAGCGGCCGTTCCGGGACGTGGGGGACTTCCTGCGCCGCTCGGGCGTCTCGCGCCCGGTGGCCGAGGCGCTCGCGCACGCCGGCGCCCTCGATGGGCTCGGGGCCGGCACCCGACGGGACCGCCTCTACGCGGCGATGACGACGGAGCCGGTCCGCGAGGG
Source organism: Actinomycetota bacterium (assembly GCA_004366195.1). Lineage (GTDB taxonomy): Bacteria > Actinomycetota > UBA4738 > UBA4738 > HRBIN12 > HRBIN12. The sequence continues at coordinate 3,153 of SIRV01000343.1, read as the reverse complement.
CGAGCAGCTCGCGCTGGACCTCGCCGGACCTCCCGAGCAGCTCGCCCTCGACCTGCCCGAGTACTCCGAGGCCGAGCGGGTCCGCGCCGAGCTCGAGGTGGTCGGCCTGGACGCCTCCCGGCACCTGGTGAGCTTCTTCGAGCCGCTCCTCGCCGAGCTCGGGGTGGCGCGCGCCCGGGACCTCTGGCGGCGGCGGACCGGCGAGCGGGTGATGGTGGCCGGGGTGAAGGTGGCCTCCCAGACCCCGGCGGTCCGCAGCGGCCAGCGGATCGTCTTCCTCACCCTGGACGACGCGACCGGGCCGGTGGACGTCACGGTCTTCGAGAGCGTCCAGCCGAGGGTCGCCCGCACCGTCTTCCACGCCTCGATGCTCGCGGTCCTCGGGCGGGTCCGGCGGACCGGCGTGCGGGGGGTGAGCGTGATCGCCGAGGACGTGTGGGACCTCCTGGCGCTGCACCGGGCCCGGCGCGAGGGGCGCCTAGCCGAGGTCCTCGCGGCCGGCGGGGGCGCCCCGCTCGGGCGCGCGCCGCGCAAGCTCTGGCACGCGAGCGGGGGCTCGGCGGGATGGTGAGCGCGGTAGGCTCGCCGAGGATGCCTCGCCCCCGCCCCGCCGAGCCGATCCTCCACGTGGACCTCGACGCGTTCTACGCCTCGGTCGAGGTCCTGAAGGACCCCTCGCTCGCCGGGCGCCCCGTCGTGGTCGGCGGCGCCGGGCCCCGGGGGGTGGTGATGTCGGCCTCCTACGAAGCCCGCGCCTACGGGGTCCGCAACGCGATGCCGGCCGTGCGCGCCCGGCGCCTGTGCCCGGACGCCGTGTTCCTGCCGCCGGACTTCGAGGCGTACCGCGCCCACTCCAACCGCTTCCGCGAGATCCTGCTCGCGGTCACGCCCCTCGTCGAGCCCATCGCGCTCGACGAGGCCTTCCTCGACGTGTCGGGGGCCGGCCTGCTCTTCGGCGAGCCGCCGGAGATCGCCGCGAAGATCCGGCGGGAGGTCGCGGCCGAGGTGGGCGTGCGGTGCTCGGTCGGGGTCGGGCCGAACAAGCTCGTCGCCAAGCTCGCGTCCAAGCGGGCCAAGCCCGACGGGCTGCTCGTCGTGCGCGCGGACGAGGTGGATGCCTTCCTCCACCCCCTGTCGGTGCGGGCGCTGTGGGGCGTGGGGGAGCGCACCGCCGAGACCCTGGCGCGGGTCGGCGTGCGCACGGTCGGCGATCTCGCACGGACCCCGGTCCGGGTGCTCGAGCGCCTCCTCGGCGAGCAGCACGCGCGCGACCTCCACGAGCTCGCGCTCGGACACGACGACCGGCCGGTCACCCCGTACGAGCCTCCGCGGTCCATCAGCCACGAGGAGACGTTCGAGACCGACCTCGACGACACCGAGGAGCTGCTCCGCGAGGCGCTCGCGCTCTCGCACCGCGTCGCCGCCCGCCTCCGCGAGGACGGGTACCGCGCGAGGACCCTCACGTTGAAGGTGCGCCTGGCCAACTTCACCACGCTCACGCGCTCGCGGACGCTCCCCGCGCCGACCGACGTGGGGGCCGAGATCCACGCGGTCGTCGCCGACCTGTACCGAGGCCTGCCGGGCGGGCGGCGCCGCGTGCGGCTCCTCGGCGTCGCCGCGACCGGGCTCGTCCCGGCGGGGGAGGAGCAGCTCGCGCTCCTGCGGGGCGAGCGACGGCGGGACGTGGAACGCGCCCTCGACCGCATCGAGCGACGGTTCGGTCGGGGCGCGGCCCTCCCGGCGGCGTTGCTCGAACGCCGCCGGGATCGCGCCGGCCGACGGTCGGGCGCGTAGGAACCCCCTTCAGTTCGGCGGGGGGTCCTCCCTATAATCGAGGCAGCAGGACCGGAGGAGTCCCGATGCCGCTTTCGCCCGACGAGCAGCGCATCCTCGACGAGATCGAGCAGCGCCTGGCCGAGGAGGATCCCCGGCTCGTCGAGACCGTGAGCCGCACGTCCCTCGCCGCGCACCTCGCGAGGAAGATCCGTCGGGCGGCCCTCGCTTTCCTCGGCGGCTTCGTGATGCTCATGCTCTTCCCCGTCCAGCTCTGGATCGCGGCCGCCGGCTTCTGCGTGATGCTCGCGGCCTCGCTGCTCGTCTACCGCTACCTGAAGCAGCTCACGCTCGACCAGGTCCGCGCGATGCAGGAGCAGGGTCGCTTCTCGCTCGCGGCGCTCCTCGCCCGGGTCTCGGGTCGGATGCGTCGACCGCCGGCCGCCTGACCGCACCCGCCGCCGCCGCGAACGCCTCGATCCGCGCGCGCGGCTACCTGCGCACTTGCCACCCTCCGGGGGCCGCGCTAGAACTGCCTCACCTTCCCCGGGGGCGTGACCGTCAACCGCACGTCGAGCGTCGCCTCGACCGCGTGACGGGCGCGAGCAGGTTGAGGTTGGTGACGAGTCGTCGGAGGGCGCGCGTCCTATGGAGGGCTTCACCGCACATCAGGCCACGAAGTTCACCGGTTGCACCCCGCGTCAGCTCCGCTACTGGGATCAGATCGGCCTCGTGAAGCCGTCGATCCGCGGCACGGGCGGCCGTCCCGGGGTGGCCCGGCTGTACTCCTTCCGCGACCTCGTGGCGCTGCGCGTGGGGAGGGCCCTCCTCGACGGCGGCATGTCGCTCCAGCGCGTCCGTCGGGCCTGGGACTACCTGAACCGCCGGGCCGCGCTCGACCGGCATCTCTCCGAGGTCAAGCTCGTGACCGACGGGCAGAGCATCTTCAAGGTGTGCCGTCGGGACGGCGAGATCCTCGACGCGCTGCGCGAGGGGCAGATGGCCTTCTTCGTGGCCATCGACGAGATCGCGAGCAGCGTGGACGCGAAGGTCGGCCAGTTCCGCGAGGACCGCGACCGGTTCATCCGGGCCCTGCGCGAGGCCGCGGCGCACACCCAGACCGGCACCGAGGGCCGGGCCTACCGACCGGGTCGGTAGCGCCCCGTCAGGGACCGCACGAGCCCCACCTCCCGGCGCATCGCGCGGATGGCGCTCCTCGCGGCGCGGGCGGCCGCCTCGGCCTCCGGGGGAGACGGCGGCCGCGGGGCGTAGGCCGCTCGGACCGCGGCGGCGACGAGACGGTCGAGGTGCCCGTCCAGGGAGGGGAGCGCCTGGGCCAGCCGCTCGCGGTGCTCGAGCGCGGTCTCGCCCCGCGTCCGG
>SIRV01000342.1 GCA_004366195.1 Actinomycetota bacterium | reverse complement strand
CGGAGCTGCGCCTCGTCGTGGAACTTGGCGCCGGTCCAGTAGAGCTTCCCCCCGCGCTCCACGTAGATCGAGTCGAACCCGTTCACCAGGATGTCGGTGACCTCCGGGTCGCGGATGAACGGCTCGAGCGGCCCGAGCCCGAGCACGCTGTCCCCGATCTGCCGGACGATGAGGAGCTTCTCCTGGGCGGAGAGCCCCGGCTCCTCCTCGTCCAGGAGCTCGCGGAGGCGCTGGTGGACCAGGCCCTCGAGCTCCGTGTCCGACATCGACGCGTCGTACAGGCGCGGGCCGAGCACCTCCACCAGGCGCTCCTGCACCCGCTGCCGGATCTCCGCGATCCGGTCCTTCTGCTGTGCCTTGGCGAGACGATCGGCGAGGGACATGACTGCCTCCTAACGGCGGCGGAACCAACCGCGCTTCTTCTTCTCAGGAACGGGCACCGGGCCCTCCTCACCTCGCGGCCCCTCCGCCGCGCCGGTGAACCGCTGGGCGAGGCGGATGATGCTCTGGGCCACCTCGGACCCCGGCTCCTCGATCACCACCGGCCGCCCCTTGTTCAGCGACATCGGCACCAGGCGGCTGGAGGGCACCATCGCATCCACCTGGATCTTCATCACCCGCTCCACGTCCGCGGCGTCCAGACCGACCTTGCTGTCGGCCCGGTTCAGCACGATGCGGAACCGCTCCCGCGGCAGGCCGATCGTGAGCAGCGTGTCCAGGGCCTTCGACAGGTGCTTCACCCCCACGATGTCGAGCCCCGTCACCAGGCAGATCGCGTCGGAGAGATCGAAGCAGGCGAGCGCCAGGTCCGTGTAGTCGGCCGACGCGTCGACCACCACGTAGGCGAAGTTGTTCCGGAGCGCCCGCAGGTACTTGCCCACGGCCTCCCCGGGCGGCGGCTGGACCGCCGGGTCGGGCACCGCTCCGAAGGCCCAGAGGTGGTCGTCCACCTTCGTCCCCGCCTCGTACACCTGCTCCCGGTCGGCCCCCTCGCCCAGGCGGATCAGCTCGTCGATCTGGTGGAACGGCTCGAGGCCGAAGTACGAGTAGACGTCCCCCATGTCCACGTCGAGGTCCACCACCGCCGTGTCCTGCCCCGTCTGCCGGGCGATGGCCACGGCGAGGTTCGTGGTGAGGAACGTCTTCCCGGTCCCGCCCTTGGAGGAGAAGACCGAGATGACCATGCCCCGGTGGGCCGGCTTGGCGGCCATCGCCCCCCGGAGCGAGCGGAGGTTCTCCGCCCAGATGATGGCGCGCTCCACCGCGTCCCGGAGCTCCTCGCTGCCCTGGGTGAGGTCCACGACGTCGCGGATCCCGGCGCGCATCGCCGCCGGGAGCAGCCCGTTCCAGGACTTGTCCCGGACCAGCACGATGGCCGTCATCGGCGCCGCCCGCCCGACGAACTCGGCCAGCCCGAGCGCGTCGGGCTCCTTCACCTCGGGCGAGAGGACCAGGACGTGGGCGGGCTCGTCGGCCTCGACCAGCATCTCCTCGGCCGCGGTGACGCTCGTCACCCAGCCGATGTCCTCCGGCTCCACCTCCAGCGCCCGCGCGAGCGTCACGCGGAACGTCTGCGGCGTGCCGACCGCGATGACCTGCTGCGCCACGGCTACTTCGCGCCCTTGGCCTTCGGCGGGTTGACGATCCCCTCGATCGTGAGCGGCTCGAGCTCGACGCCCTCCGCGTCCGGCGGGAGCAGCGACAGGTACACCGACCCCTGCTCCAGCGCGAAGACGAACCTCTGCGCCTCCTCCGGCAGGAACGCCAGCGTGACCTGCACGTCCCCCGTGGTGTCGGGGGTCTCCGGCCCGCCGCCGATCGCCGTCGTCGCCCGCGTGGGGACCACGACCCGGAGCACCTCGACCTGCGGCACGAGCACGACCGTCGCCGGCTGCGTCTGCTGCGCCTGCTGCTGGCCGGTGGTCCCCGTCGTCGGCTGCTGCGCACGCCGCTTCTCCTGGATCGGCGCGTCGGCGAAGGTCGCGAGCACCGTCACGTTGTCGCCGCCGGAGAGCGCCGCGCCGACCGCTCGGGGGGCGTCCAGCGACACGGTGATGGCCTGGTGCCCCTCGGGGATGCTGAGCACGCCGCCCGGCACCTTCGCACCTTCCACGCGCGAGATCGGGATCTGCTCGCCGGCCAGGATGAAGACGTTGTTCCGGCGGTTCCGGAGCTGCGAGACGCTCGTGATCGCGCCCTCGACCACCGCGTCCGTCGGGATCTCCTTCTCGACGAACTGCCCCTCGGCGATGAGGTTGTTGAGATCGGTGTTGGCCGGGATATCCACCTTGGACACGATGACGGTCGTGAGGTCACCGCCTCGCCTGGCCTCCTCCCGCACGCCGCGCGCGTACAGGAACACGCCCGCCGTGGCCGCCGTCGCCAGGATCAGCGCCAGGACCACCACCAGACCCCGAGATCTCATCGCTATCCCCCCGTCCTTCTCCGGCCCCGAAGGCCGCTACTTCACCAACCTGACCTCGATCCCCGTCGAGCTCCCGCGGAAGGGGACCCGCACCATCGTGAGGACGACCGTGCTGCCCTGGTTGACAGCCCGCAGCACCTTCATCCGGACGAACTCCAGGACGTACGCATCGGTGATCCTGCAGTCCCCGCCCTGCTGCTGCAGGGTCGGGATGTCGGCTCCCGTGCACCCGTCCGGCCACTGCCGCCGGAGCCGGTTCGGCCCCTCCACGACCCCGCGGGACCGCGCCACGTCCACCACCGGGAACCACCACGTGCCGCCGACGAGGCTGTCCCAGTTGGTGAACTGGAGCCCGTTGTCCATGCAGTCGTAGCCGGGCAGCGGCCTCAGGTCCGAGAGCGTGTACGTGATATCCCCGTCGATGATGTCCCGGATCTCGCTCGCGGGGACGCGGCACTCCGACCCGGTCGCCGACCCCGGGGGCTCGCCCCATCGGGAGAGGTCCAGGATCCCCCAGCGAGGGTTCTCGTACTCGTCCTTCGGGTACGAGAACGTGCACTCCACCGGGTCCTCGCCCTCGACCGCCTCCGGGCAGAGCTGCAGGGGCAGCGAGTTCACCGTGATCGGCACGACCCCCGGAGCCGCCCACGTGGCCGTGGCCGAGGTCGTCACCGTGCCGCTGTCGAAGCCGAGGATCGGGGCCACGAAGTAGTCCACCGTCGTCGTGTACGTGACGGTCACCGTCTTCGGACCGGAGACCGTGAGCCCGGCCCGGCAGCTCGGGTCGAAGACGATGCCGACGAGGCCCGCGCCCGGGACGTTCGTGGTCGCCGTCTCGTTCGCCGCCGCCGTCGCTGCGGCGGCGCCCTGGTTCAGGGCGCACCGCTGCGCCGCGGCGAGCGCCGCGGCGTCCGCCGCGTTCACCATCTCCCGGCGCACCCCGACGGCGCGCCCGAAGTCGATCACGAGGGCCAGCATCCCGAGCAGCACGACGAGGGAGAGCGCCACCATGACGGCGACGGCCCCGCGCTCCTGCTCCTGCCTCACTCGCATCGGAACGTCCCCTGGACCGTCCGGGTCACCGTGTCGGGGAGGCCGGGCACGAGGTTGCCGAGGATCCCCAGGCTGAACTCCTGCTCCCAGGACACCGTGACGTTCGCGCCCACCGTGTCCTCGCTGCATGCGGTGCCCCCACCCTCGACCGAGATGGAGATGGGGCCGCTCCGCGTGTAGCCGGCGGGAAGGGCCGCGTCCACCCGGTCCTCGGGGTCGCAGCCGGAGAAGCCGGCCGCCTTTACCGCCGCGCAGCGGGCGCCCTCGCGCGCCGCGCCCTCCATGACCTGGTACTGGCTGTAGACGATCCCGAACTGGATCGTCCCGACCAGGAGCAGCAGGAGCACCGGGAGGATCAGCGCGAACTCC
>SIRV01000341.1 GCA_004366195.1 Actinomycetota bacterium | reverse complement strand
CCCGGTCTCGCCGAGCACCCGCGGCTCGAGCCAGGCGAGGCCGGCGAAGGCCGCCGCCCCCAAGGGGATCGTCCCGTAGGACGAGGCGAGGACGAGCCCGTTCGCGAGCGGCAGGTCCTCCTCGCCGGCGAGGTCCGGCACGGAGGCGTCCCGGGCCGGCAGGAACACGAGCCCCAGGACCTCGAGGACGAACGCCCACACGTACACCCACCACGCGGCGGCGACGAGGGGGACGGCGAGCACGACGGCCGCCCGGGCGAGGTCCGCGACGATCATCGTCCGCCGCCTCGGCCACCGGTGCGCGAGGCGCGTGGCGAGGGGTCCCGCCACCATCGCCGGCATGAGCCGGAGCACGAGCATGCCGCCCACGGCCGTCGAGGACCCCGTGAGGTCGAGGACGAGCACCATGAGCGCCACCGTCACCAGCCAGTCCCCGAGCGCCGACACGGTCTGCCCGAGGAGGAGGTTCCGGAACCCGCGGCGAGCGAGCAGCTCCCTCACGGCACCTCGTCCTGGTCGTGCACGAGCCGGTTCCAGAGCACCCGGCGTCGCTCCGGGCCGCGCGGCGGCGGAGCGTTGCCCGCCAGGCGCTTGGCCACGATCGGCACCAAGACGGCCGCACCGGCGAGCGCGCCGCGGCGCCCGTGGACCCGGGCGAGGACCGGCACCAAGGCGAGGTAGGCGAGGAAGCACCCGACCGACGTGCGCCGGCCGAGCTTCCCGCCGGCGAGCCCCAGCCCGAGCACCACGACGCCTGCGGGCGCGTTCACAGCGAGCGCCCCGAGGGCCGGCGAGATCCCCCGCCCGCCGGCGAACCCGAGGAACGGCGACCAGTCGTGGCCGGCCACGGCGGCGGCGCCGGCGAGGGCCGCGAGCGCCGGCCGATCGCGCCCTGCGAGGAGCGGCCCCACGGCCCCCTTGGCCACGTCGAGGGACCCGGCGACCGCGAGTGGCCCGAAGCCGGCGACGCGGTACAGCCCCGTGCCGGAGACCGTCCCCGTGCCGACCGTGCGGAGATCCACGCCGCGGAGCACTCGTGCCGCGAGGTTGGAGAAGGGCACCGACCCGGCGAGGTAGGCCAGGCCGAGCACCGCCCAGGCAGGCAGCCTCCTCATGACCCGAACGCTACACCGACCGTCGGCCGCCTCCGCCCGGAGCGAGGGTCCTTGGCGCCGAGGGCCCCGCCTGGGAGAGTGGGGGCGCGGAGGTGCGCCGATGGCCGAGGTGATCCGCACCGAGGGGCTCACGAAGTCGTACGGCCCGCGCCGCGGGGTCGTGGACCTCACCTTCTCCGTCGCGCCCGGCGAGGTCTTCGGGTACCTCGGGCCGAACGGGGCCGGCAAGACCACCACGATCCGGACCCTCCTCGATCTGATCCGCCCCACCTCGGGCCGCGCCTTCGTCTTCGGCCTCGACTCGCACCGGGACGCCGTGCGGATCCACGCCCGGGTCGGGTACCTCCCCGGCGAGTTCTCCCTCTACGACCACATGACCGGCGCCGAGTACCTCGCGTACCTCGCGAGCCTCCGGGGAGGCGTGTCGGCCGAGCGGATCGCCGAGCTCGCCGACCGCCTCGACGTGGACCTCTCGGCCAAGATCCGGACCCTCTCGCACGGCAACCGCCAGAAGATCGGCCTGATCCAGGCGTTCATGCACCGGCCCGAGCTCCTCGTCCTCGACGAGCCGACCCAGGGGCTCGACCCGCTGATCCAGCACGAGTTCTACCGGCTGATCGAGGAGACCCGCGCCGACGGCCGCACCGTGTTCCTCTCCTCGCACGTGATGCCGGAGGTCGAGCGGGTGTGCGACCGGGTCGGCATCATCCGCGAGGGGCGGCTGGTCGCCGTGGAGGACATCGGCGACCTGCGGGCCAAGGAGCTCCGCACGCTCGAGATCCACTTCGCGGCGCCGGTCCCCGCGAGCGCGTTCGACGGCGTGCCTGGCGTCCGCGAGGTCGAGGCGGGAGGCGACGCGGTGCGCGTCACGGTGGCGGGTCCGATGGACGCGGTGATCAAACGGATCGCGGCCTTCGAGGTCGTGGACCTCACGAGCCACGAGCCGAGCCTGGAGGAGATCTTCCTCACCTTCTACGGGAAGGGGGAGGGCGGTGGCGACTGAGGCGCTCAGGACCCGGCCCATGCTCCGCACGGTCCTCGGCAAGACCCTCTGGGAGCAGCGACGGGCGATCGCCGGGTGGGCGATCGGGCTGTTCGCGGCCGGCGCGATGTACGCGCCGTTCTACCCCTCGATCCGGGAGAACGCGGCGACCTTCGACAAGTACCTGGAGAGCATGCCGGAGTTCTTCCGGGAGGCCTTCCTCGGGCGGACCGGCGACTTCACCTCACCCGCCGGCTACCTGAACACCGAGCTGTTCAGCTTCTTCGCGCCGCTGCTGTTCCTGCTGTTCGCGATCGGCGCCGGGGCCAAGGCGATCGCCGGGGAGGAGGAGCGGCAGACCCTCGACATCCTGCTCGCCGCGCCGATCCCCCGCCGCCGGGTCGTCGTGCACAAGTTCCTCGCGATGCTCGCGGGCGGCGCGGTCCTCGGCGCGTTCCTCTGGCTCGCCGTGCCCCTCACCGGGCCGCCCTTCGATCTCCGGGTGGACCTCGGGAACCTCACCGCCGCCGTGGTGATGTGCTACCTGCTGGCGATGGCCTTCGGTGCGATCGCGCTCGCCGTCGGGGCCGCCACCGGACGTCGGGGTCTCGCGATCGGCGTCACGGGCGGGATCGCCGCGGGGTCGTGGCTCGTGGACCTCCTCGCGCCCTCGGCCCCACTCACCGAGTGGCTCCAGTACCTCTCGCCGATGCACTACTACCTCGACGCCGAGCCGATGCTGCGGGGCCTCGGCGTCGCGGGCTCCCTCGTGCTCGCGGGGATCGCCCTCGCCGGCTTCCTCGCCGCGCTCGTGCTGTTCGAGCGCCGCGACCTCGCCGCGTAGGGTCTCACCCCATCATCGGGAAGGGCTCGTAGCCGGGGGCCGCGGTCGCCCACGGCGCCGCGCGCTCCCACGCCTCGCCGACGGCCAGCACGAGGTCGTCGCGGAACCGCGGCCCGGTGATCTGCAGCCCCACCGGCACGCCGTTCGGGGCCACCCCGGCGGGCACCGACAGCGAGGGGTGCCCCGTCGAGTTCGTCGGCTGCGTGTTGTAGTCGGCGCCGTCGGTGAGGGGGCCGGGGTCGGGTCCCTCGGCGGGGAAGCCCTCCACGCACATCGTGGGGGAGACCAGGATCCCGTCCTCGCCGAGGAGCTCGTCGAGGGCCCGGCAGTACCCGAACCGCGCGCGCCGGGCCCGCTGGTACTCGTCCAGCGAGATGCCGGCGGCGATCTCCATCCCCTTGCGGAAGTACGCGGTGAGGTCGTCCAGGCGGGCGAGCAGGGTCTCGCGTCCGATCCACGTGAGCTCGTCCACGGCGGCCATGACGAACCACTCGTCGTCGAGCTCCGGCGGGAACGGCGGGTCGATGGGCTCGATCCCGAGGCCGGTCACGGCCTCCAGCGTGCGCAGCGCCTCGTCGAACCGCTCGCGCAGCGAGGCCGGCAGCGGGCGGTCGTGGGCGACGAGCCGTGGCGTCGCGAGGATCCGCCCCGGCCGGGCGTCCGGCCGGGGCTCCCAGGTCGGGACGGTGGTCGGCGCGCCGGCGATCGGTCCCCGGATCACCTCCAGCAGGAGGCGGGCGTCCGCGATCGAGGTGGCGAGCGGCCCCTTCGTCGAGAGCTCGATCCAGGATGGGGGCGGCCACTGGCCGACGAGCCCCTGCGTGGGCTTCAGGCCGACCAGCCCGCAGAAGGACGCGGGGATCCGCACCGAGCCGCCGCCGTCGGTGCCGGTGGCGAGGGGCGCGAGGCCGGCCGCGAGCGCCGCGCCGCTCCCGCCCGAGGAGCCGCCGGGCGAGAACGCCGGGGCCCACGGGTTCCGGGTCGCCCCGAACAGCCGGTTGGCGGTGAAGCCCTCGAAGGCGAACTCCGGCGTGTTCGTCTTGCCGACGACGATGGCGCCGGCGGCCTTGAGCCGAGCGACCTCCTCGCAGTCGGCCTCGGCGGGCGGCGCGTCCGTCCGCAGGAGCGAGCCGAAGGTCGTCGGCAGGCCGGCCGCGTCCTCGTTGTCCTTCACGAGGAGCGGCAGCCCGAGGAGCGGGCGATCCCCGAGGTCCTCGCCCCTGGCGAGCCGCTGGTCCAGGGCCCGAGCCTCCTCCAACGCCTGCTCCCGAACCAGCACCACCGCGTTCAGATCCGGGTCGTGGCGCTCGATCCGCTGGAGCGAGATCCGCACCAGCTCCTCGGCCCCGACCTTCCGCGCGCGCACGGCCGCCGCCAGCTCCGCGAGTCCCATCGCATCCCTCCTCCGCTCGTGCGCGCGAAGCCTACCGCCCGATCCCGCCCGGCGGCCCGGCCCGCCGCGGTAGGCTGCCGCCGTCGTCCCATGCAGCTGGACCCGAGGCAGCAGCGCGCGCTGGTGAACGCGATCGTCGCCGCGGCGACCACCGCGATCGTCGGCCTCATGGTCGTGTCCCTGCTGCCGGACGGCGAGCACGCCAGCTCGACGAGCCCTTCGCCCCGCGCGGAGAGCCCCGGCCCCGTGGCGTCGTGCGAGCCGTCCTGGGATCGCGTCCCGAGCCCCACCCCCGTCGACGGTGGCGCGATCCTCACCGACGTCGCGGTCGTCGCGCCGGACGTGGCCTTCGCCGTCGGCGGCTCGGGGGATCCGGTCGAGCCGAGGGCCACGCTCGCGATCATCTGGAACGGGGCCGAGTGGGACCTGGTCGCCTCGCCGAACGCCGGCTCGGCGACGAACCGGCTCGATGCCGTGGACGCCCTCTCGCCCGACGCCGCCTGGGCGGTGGGCCGCGCCTGGAGCGGCGCGGCGGACGTCCCGATCGCGCTCCAGTGGGACGGCGGCTCCTGGGCGCTCCTCCCGTCCCCCTCCGACGTTCCGGAGGGGGCGTTCCTCGGGGTCGAGGCGATCACCACGGACGAGGTGTGGGCGGTCGGCTACACGGGGGACCCGGAGCTCGGGACGGAGCGCGCGCTCGCCGTGCGGTGGAACGGCCTCGCGTGGACCTCGTACCCGCTCCGCGACGCCGTCGGCTCCGGCCGGAGCGCCCTCGTCGCCGTGGCGGGCACCTCGGGCTCGGACCTCTGGGCCATCGGGTACCAGCGCGCCCGACCCATGATCCTCCACTACGACGGGTCGGCGTGGACGCGCTCGCCCTCCGATGTGCGCGGCGAGGCTCTCGCGGTGGTCGCGCTCGCGCCGGACGAGGCGTGGGTCGTCGGCCGGCGGATCCAGCGCTGGGACGGGACCGCGTGGTCCGAGGTCGCCGCGCCGCCGGGCCGGGACCTCGCGTTCCACGCGGTCGCCGCGGTCGGTCCCTCCGACGTGTGGGCGGTCGGCGCCCGCCCGAACGTGGACGGCGTGCTGAAGCCGCTGGTCGCCCGGTGGGACGGATCGGCCTGGCGGCGCGTCCCCGGCCGGGGCGTGGTCGGCGCCGTGGTCCTCACCGGCGTGAGCGCGCTGCCCGACGGCACGCTCCTCGGCGTCGGCTACCGCGACGGCCCGGAGGGCCGGACGTCCTTCGCCTTCCGCGG
>SIRV01000340.1 GCA_004366195.1 Actinomycetota bacterium | reverse complement strand
GTGAGCGAGGCGATCCGCGGGGTCGAGCTCTCGGTCGGCCAGCCCTTCTTCAACACGCTCATGGCGCCGCTCGCCATCGTGACGGTCGCCCTGCTCGGGACGTGTCCCCTCCTCGCCTGGCGGCGCGCCTCAGGGCAGCACCTGCGACGGAACCTCACCGTGCCGATCGCGACGGGGGCGGTGGTCTTCCTCGGGCTCGGCCTCGCCAACCGGGGGCGGCACCTCGCCATCGTGGGGATCCTGGCCCTCGGCGCCTTCGCCCTCGCCACGGCGACGAGCGAGCTCGCGCGCGGCCTGCAGGCACGCCACCGCCACCACGGGGAACCCTGGGGACGCGCGCTCCTCAACCTGTTCGCGTTCACGCCCCGGCGCTACGGCGGACCGGTGATCCACGCCGGCGTCGTCATCATGCTCGCCGCGATCGCCGTGAACGTCGGCCTCAAGGTCGAGCGCCAGGCCCAGCTCGCGATGGGGGACTCGGTGACGGTGAACGGCACGCGCGTCACGTTCTCCGACCTCACGTTCGAGCAGACCCCGTCGAAGTTCTCCCTCATCGGGCACTTCCGGATCACGGGGCCGGACGGGGAGCCGCTCGGCACGATCCGCTCGGAGCAGGCCGAGTACACCGGCCAGCAGCGGGTGACCGAGGTGGGGATGCGCTCGACGCTCGCCGCCGACCTGTACGTCGTGATGAACGAGGTCGATCCGGAGCGACGGGTGGCCACCGTCCTCGTCTTCCACGAGCCCGCCGTGTTCTGGATCTGGACGGGGATGGTGGTCATCGTCCTCGGCGGCGTGCTCGCCGCGTGGCCGTGGCGGACCGATCGGCCGACCCCGGAGCTCGAGCTCCCGAGCTCCTTCGAGGAGCCGGAGGTGGCCCGATGATCGGCGTCGCCCTCGCCGCCTTCGTCCTGCTCCTCGCCGTCGTCTACCTCATGGCCCGCCCGTACCTGGCGCCGCTCCCGGAGGCGGAGGCCCTCTCCGTCGAGCAGCTCCGCGCGGACCGCGAGCGCCTGCGGGCGCAGGTCCGCGAGCTCGACGCCGACTTCGAGACCGGCAAGCTCCCGCGCGACGAGTACGAGCGCCTGCGGGCGCGCCGGCTCCAGCAGATCGAGGGCGTGACGCGCCGGATCCGCGAGCTCGAGCGCCTCGAGGAGGCGGTGGCGGAGCCCTCCGCGACGCCGCCCGACCCGGAGGACGTCGATCGCGAGCTCGAGCGACGGATCGCCGAGCGCAAGCGCCTCCTCGCCGAGCTCGAGGCGAGGAGCTGCCCGACCTGCGGAACCCCGACCGAGACCGAGGACCGGTTCTGCCGCCGCTGCGGCGCCGCCCTCGCCCCCGCGGAGGTGAAGGACCCATGAAGACCCACCCCATCAGCGTGCTCCGCGCGGCGCTGCCGGCGGCCCTCCTCGCCGCGGCGCTCGCCGCCGGGCCCACCGCGGCCGCGCAGGCCCCGGGCACGATCGCCGGGAAGGTGGTGAACGGCACCACCGGCGAGCCGGCGGCCGGCCTCGAGGTGCGCGCCCGCCTATTCACCGCCCAGGCCGAGCTCGACCCGTTGGAGGCCACGACCGACGGGCGGGGACGCTTCGCGTTCGAGGACGTCCCCGCCGGGGTGGCCGGCTACCAACTCGAGGTCGCCTACCGCGGCGCCGTCTACCGCTCCGTGGCGACCGAGCTCGACCCCCAGGCGCCGAACGAGCAGACGCTCCGGGTCTACGAGCCCACGACCGACCCCTCCCGGGTGACGCTCGAGAGCTACGTGGTCTGGGTGGACCGCGAGGGCGGCGGGGTCGCCGTCCAGCACGACCTCGCGTGGTCGAACGCCGGGGACGAGGCCTACGTCGGCGAGGATGGGGTGGTCGTGCGGATCCCGTTGCCGGAGGGCGCCACGAACCTGCAGTTCCTCGGGACGTTCCTCGAGAACCCCGGCCGGACCCGCGACGGCGCCTACGTCTCCGACGCGCCGATCGTCCCGGGAGCGAGCTCGGCCACGCTCCGGTACAACGCCCCGCCCCTCGACCGCCTCGTCCTGGAGATGCCCTTCGCCACGACGAGCCTCCAGCTCTTCGTCCCCCAGGACGTGCGGGTCCGGGCGCCGGCACTGCGCCTGGCCGGCACCGTGACCGACCAGGGCCTCACGTACCAGGTCTACGAGGCCCGGAACCTCGCGCCCGGCACGACGCTCGACGTGGCGATGAGCCAGGCCGCGACCACCGGCGGCCCTCGGACCGCCCTCTGGATCCTCCTCGGGGCCCTCGCGGTGGTCCTCCTCATCGGCGCGACGGTGATCGCGGTGCGCCGCAACCGCGCCCCGGTCCCACGGTCGGCGCAGCCCCTCCGGGACAAGGCGCGGCCGCGCACGGCCCGGCCCGTCCCGGCGCCCGCCGCCGAGGGCAACGGGAAGACGGTGGAGCTCGAGGACCCGGACCTGATCGTGGAGGAGATCGCCGCCCTCGACCTCAGCTTCGAGCGGGGCCTCATCGAGGAACGGACCTACCGGCGGCTGCGGGTCGCCGCCAAGGACCGGCTCCTCCGGGCCCAGGAGGCCAGGGCCGGAGGGAGGCGACGGCGATGAGGGGAGGTGAGCGGCCGTGCTCGTGACCCGCGAGGCCGACTACGCGATCCGCTGCGTCCTCGAGGTGGCCCGGGCCGGTCACACCAACGCGACGCGCGTCGCGCTGGCCCAGGGGATCTCGCCGACCTTCCTCGGGAAGATCGTGCAGTCCCTCGCGAAGGCCGGGATCCTCGCGACCCGCCGGGGGGTCGGGGGCGGCATCACGCTCGCCAAGCCGCCCGAGCGCTTCACCCTCCTCGACGTCATCGAGGCCGTCGAGGGGCGGCTCGCCATCATCGAGTGCCTGCGCTCGCCGGAGGGCTGCCCCCACGCGGAGGAGTGCCCCGCCTTCCCGTACCTCGAGCTCGCGCAGGAACGCCTCCGCGATGCGCTCGACGTGCCCTTCGCCGATCTCCTCCGTACGCCCGGGACGGTGCCGGCGAGCTCGGACGAGCTCGCCGCCGGGCTCGAGCTCGGCGGCGGCAACGGGCAGCGCGCCCGGCGTCGCATCCGGACCCCCGATCCCGCGGCGGGAGGTGGTGCGTGATGGCGCTGCTCGCCCTCGCCCTGTCCCATCGCCACGTGCCGATCGAGGATCTGGAGCGGGTCGCCATCGAGCCTCACGAGCTCGCGGAGGCCCTGCCCTGCCTCCTGCGCGCTCCCGACGTGCGCGAGGCCGTCGTCCTCTCCACCTGCAACCGCGTCGAGATCTACGCCTGGGTCCGAGACCCCGACGCGGCGGCGGAGCAGATCCGCCTGTTCCTCGAGGATCTGAAGGGCGTCGAGATCGGGTGGACCCGCAGCCGAGCGTCCGTG
>ML214217.1:3240-9597 GCA_004366195.1 Actinomycetota bacterium | reverse complement strand
GTTGCCGCGCCTGCGGCGTCGGAGCGTTCGCTGATGCTCGTCCTCGGCGTGGCGGCCGCTGGGGCTGCCGGCGCCGTCTGCCGGTACGTGGTGGATGGCGCGGTCCAGGAGCGTTGGGGCGGCCCGTTCCCCATGGGCACGCTGGTCGTGAACCTCTCGGGGTCGTTCCTCCTCGGCCTCCTCACCGGCCTGGCCGAGCGAGCCCCCGGCCTCGACGGCCTGCGGGCGGTGCTCGGGGCGGGGTTCGCGGGAGGGTTCACGACCTTCTCGACCCTGATGTACGAGACGGCGGCCCTGCTGCGCGACGGGGCGCGCCGCTACGCGGCGGCGAGCGTGGCGGCGAACGTGCTCGGGGCCGGGCTCGCGGTGGCGCTCGGCCTGCTCCTCGGGCGCGCGTGGTGAAGATCCGCAGGTCGCGGCCGTTGGGTTCCTCCTATACTTCCCCGGGCTCGCGGCCCGGGCTGCGCCGGGCGGGCCTCGCTTCCCCCGACGCTCGACCGAGGAGGTTCCAACGTTGTTCGGGATCCTGGCTCAGGAGGGCGGTCCGATCCGGGCCGTCTTCGGCGCCTTCGAGGACAGGGCGCTGTGGGTGGTGCTCGCGATCGCCGTCCTCGCCCTGGTCTTCGCCTATTACCTGGTCCGCGAGGTCCTCTCGGCGCCGGAGGGCACGCCGAAGATGCGCGAGATCGCCGCGGCGATCCAGGTGGGGGCCAAGGCCTACCTGAACCGCCAGTTCCGCACCCTCGGCATCTTCCTCGGCATCCTCACCGTCGTCCTGTTCTTCGCCCTGCCGGTCCCGAAGGAGGCGAGCCACGGCGACCTGTTCATCCGCCTCGGCCGCTCGCTCGCGTTCATCCTCGGCGCAGGGTTCTCCGCCGTGACCGGCTACGCGGGGATGTGGCTCGCGGTCCGTGCCAACGTACGCACGGCCAACGCGGCCCGCGAGAGCGGGCTGCGGCGGGCCCTGAGGATCGCGTTCCGTGCCGGCGGGGTCGCCGGCATGTTCACGGTGGGGCTCGGTCTCCTCGGCGCCACCGCCATCCTCCTCGTCTACAAGGAGGACGCGACGAGCGTCCTGGTCGGGTTCGGGTTCGGTGGCGCGCTGCTCGCGATGTTCATGCGCGTCGGCGGCGGCATCTACACGAAGGCGGCGGACGTCGGCGCCGACCTCGTGGGCAAGGTGGAGCAGGGGATCCCCGAGGACGACCCGCGCAACGCGGCGGTCATCGCCGACAACGTCGGCGACAACGTGGGCGACTGCGCGGGGATGGCCGCCGACCTGTTCGAGTCCTACGAGGTGACGCTCGTCGCCTCCCTGATCCTCGGGGCGGCGGCCTACGCGGGCTCCGAGGTGGGCGCGATCGCCGGGGTCATGTTCCCCCTGTTCGTCCGCGCCGTCGGCGTGGTGACCTCGATCATCGGGATCGTGTCCGTCACGCCCCGCAGCGACGACGAGCACGGGATGAAGGCCATCAACCGCGGCTTCTTCATCTCGGCGGCGATCTCGGCCGCGGCCGTCTTCGTGATCGCCGGCATCTACATGAAGGACCTGCGGCCGGCGGTGGCGGTCCTGTTCGGACTCATCCTCGCCAGCGTGATCCAGATCCTCACGCAGTACTTCACCGACACGAAGTACAAGCCGGTCCGGGAGATCGCCGAGGCCACCCAGACCGGCCCGGCGACGACCATCCTGTCGGGCTTCGCCGTCGGCCTCGAGTCGACGGTGTGGGCCATCCTCGTCATCGCCGCGGCCGTGGCCGGCGCCTTCCTGCTCGGCGACACCACGGCCGAGGCCCTCTACTTCATCTCCCTGACCGGCATGGGGATGCTCACGACGGTCGGGGTCATCGTCTCCATGGACACGTACGGGCCGGTCTCGGACAACGCCCAGGGCATCGCCGAGATGTCGGGCGAGTTCGAGGGGCGGCCGGCGCAGGTGCTCGGCAGCCTCGACGCTGTGGGCAACTCCACGAAGGCCATCACGAAGGGCATGGCGATCGCCACCGCGGTGATCGCGGCGACCTCGCTGTTCGGATCCTTCGAGGAGGCCCTGAAGGAGGCCGGCTACGAGTTCCTCGGCATCCGCGTGGACCGGCCGGAGGTGCTCGTCGGGCTCCTGATCGGGGGCGCGGTGGCGTTCCTGTTCTCCTCGCTCGCGATCCGGGCGGTGGGGCGGGCGGCCGCCCAGGTGGTGGTGGAGGTGCGGAACCAGTTCCGCGAGCATCCGGGCATCATGACCTTCGAGGAGAAGCCGGATTACGCGAGGGTCGTGGACATCTGCACGAAGACCTCCCTACGCGAGCTCACGACCCCCGGGCTCCTCGCCGTGCTTTCCCCCGTCTTCGTCGGGTTCGCCTTCGGGGCCGAGGCCCTCGGCGCGTTCCTCGCCGGGGCCATCCTCACCGGCCAGCTGCTCGCCGTGATGCTCGCCAACTCCGGGGGCGCCTGGGACAACGCGAAGAAGTACATCGAGGAGGGCCACTACGGCGGCAAGGGCTCGGACCAGCACAAGGCGGCGGTCATCGGCGACACGGTGGGCGACCCCTTCAAGGACACCGCCGGCCCGGCCCTGAACCCGCTGATCAAGGTGATGAACCTCGTCTCCCTGCTGATCGCCGCCCTCGTGGTGGACTGGAGCGACCAGACCGCCGTGCGGATCGTGGTCGGCGTGGCGGCGGCGGCGATCGTGGCGGCGGCGGTGTGGGTCTCCAAGGCTCGGCGGAGGGAGCGGATGGTCGAGGCCGTCGAGCGCGAGCCGGCGCCCACCGGGTAGCCTCCCGGTCGGCATGGGGGTGCTCGAGGGGGTCCGGCGCTTCCTCCATCGCGTCACCGAGAGCGACGAGGAGCGGCTGCGCGAGGAGATCCTCGCCTGGGCGTCGTCCGTCCCCGGCACCGTCCGGATCGCCGAGGCGCCGACGCGGACGCGCGTCCGGGTGGCCGGGGTCGTGAAGCGGATCACCGTGCACCCCGAGCACGGCCTCGAGGCCCTGGAGGCCGTGCTCTCGGACGGGAGCGGCGAGCTCTCCGTGCTCTGGATGGGCCGCCGGACGATCCCCGGTCTCACCCTCGGGAGCCGACTCGTGGTGGAGGGGGTCATCGGGGAGCACCGCCACGGCCGCCGGATGGTGAACCCGAGCTTCGAGTTCACCGCGTGACGGACTAGTCAAGTCTGACTAGTCCCGTGCCGATACCTCTCGCGTGAAGCTCCTGCGAACCCTCATGGCGGCGCTCGCGACGGTGATCGTCGCCGGCACCGTGGCCTCGGCCACCCCGGGCTTCCGTGCGGCCTTCGACGTCGAGCCGACGGAGGAGGTCTCGCCCTCGCCCGAGGTGTCGCCCTCGCCCGAGGTGTCGCCCTCGCCCGAGGTGTCGCCCTCGCCCGAGGTCTCGCCGGAGCCGACCGTCTCCCCGGAGCCGACCGAGTCGCCCTCGCCCTCGCCGAGCCCCACCGAGACCTCCTCCCCCGAGGGCGACGTCGAGGACGGCTCGGCGGCTCCGGACTTCTCCGCCTGCGTGGAGCTGACCGGTCTGGAGAACGCGATCTGCCGCCACGAGGCGCTGCTCGCGCTCCATCCGGAGAACCCGGGGCTCGCCAACGCCCTCGACCACCTCATGGCCAACCTGGCCAAGCACGCCTCGGAGCAGCCTCCCGCGGAGGAGCCTCCGAGCGAGGACGCCGAGGAGAGCGAGGACGCCGAGGAGAGCGTGGGCGACGACGGAGGGACGGTCGGCGTCGAGACCGAGGCGGCGTCGTGCCCCGGCAAGAGCTGCGAGCCGCACGGCAACGGCGGCGGGCACGGGCCGACCTCCGAGCACGGCAACGGCCACGGCAAGGCGAACGGTCACACGAAGCACTGAGCGCCGGGGATCGGGACCGGCGCGGTCGGGTCAGATCGCGCCGGTCCCGCCCGACTCTTCGGCGGGCGTCCCCCCCGGCATGCCCTCGCCGACGACGGCGAGGCGGAGCGCCGGCTCCGCGTCGGCGGAGGCCAGCGCGAGGACCTCATCCCCGGCGGCGATGACCGTCTCGGGCTGCGGGATGACGACGTGTCCCTCCCGCAGGATCGCGACGATGGCCGAGTCCGTCGGCAGGCGGAGCTCGTAGAGTGGGCGACCCGCGTTCGGCGAGCCCTCGGGGATCGTCATCTCCACGAGGGCGATCCTGCCCCGCTCCAGCCGGAGCAGCCGGACGAGGTCGCCGACGGTGACCGCCTCCTCGACCAGGGCCGCCATGAGGTTCGGGATCGAGACCGCCTGGTCCACGCCCCACTGCTCGCTGAACAGCCACTCGTTCCGCGGGTGGTTCACGCGGGCCAGGGTGCGCGGCACCCCGAACTCCTGCTTGGCGAGGAGCGAGATCACCAGGTTGTCCTCGTCGTCCCCCGTGGCCGCCACGACGACATCGGCGGTGCGGAGGTCGGCCTTCTCCAGCACCCAGGGCTCGCAGGCGTCGCCGAGGACGAACTCGACGTCCGGGGCCGCCTCGGCGGCGGCCTCCAGGTGCCGCGGGTCCTGCTCGATCAGGACCACCTCGTGCCCGCGACGGCGAAGGTCGGAGGCGAGGTGTCGCCCCACCGCGCCGGCGCCCGCCACGACGATCCGCATCAGTGCTCCCCGATCGGCGCGAGGAGCTCGTCGAGGAGCTCGAGCGCGTCCTTGTGGACGATGAGGTGGGCGACGTCGCCGCCCTGGAAGGTGCTGGACGGTACGGGGATGAACCCGGAGCCCCCTCGGTCGACCCCGGCGACGAGGATCCGACCCTCCACGGCGAGGCGCGAGACCGGCTTGCCGACGAGGTGGGGCGGGACCTCGATCCGCATGCGGAAGAGGTCCCCGCCGGCCAGGCTCTCCCGGATCTCCTCGCGCGGGTGGGTGAGCATGAGGATCATCTGCTTCACGCCCCAGCGGGTGGTGGAGACGGTCGGGATGTTCAGGCGCTCGTAGATGTCGGCACGGGTCGGGTCGTAGATCCGTGCGATGACGTGGGGCACGTGGTAGTGCTCGCGGGCGACCCGGGCGGAGACGATGTTCGAGTTGTCGCCGTTGGACACGGCGAGGAAGGCGTCCGCCTCCTTGATCCCGGCCTCCTCCAGGATCTGCCGGTCGAACCCGTAGCCCACCACGGTCTTGGCCTTGAAGTCGGGGGGCAGACGGTCGAAGGCGCTCGGGTTCTTGTCGATGACCGAGACCTCGTGGCCGGCGCGACAGAGCTCCTGGGTGAGGAGGATGCCCACGCGCCCGCAGCCCATGATGACGACCTTCATGCGGCAGGAAGGTTACCCCGCTGCTCGTGCCCGTGTCCGGACCGGGCTCGCCCCTGCGAGGGAAGGGTGGCCCGCGCCCACCTCGAAGGGCACGACGCACAGGTCCACGTGCTCGTACCCGCCGAGGGCGCGCGCGATCCGTCGGCTCGTCCGGTCGTGGAGGATCCGCTGCCGGAGCGTGGGGTGGTCGCGGCGAGCCATCACGACCGTGATCTCCCGCGTGTGGTCCATCAGCTCGACCACGTACCGCTCGAGCGCTCGCGCCACGTCCCGGTCCCAGCACTCGATCGCGTCCAGGGGGACGGGGATCCGCAGCTCCATCCAGCGGACGATCAGGGGCTCCAGCTGGTTCGGATCGGCGGCGGCGTGCACGGCGCGCACGTCGGTCGCGCCGAGGGACAGGGCGTAGCGGATCGCCCGGATCGTGGCGCGGTCGAGCCGGTCCACGGGAACCACGACGTCGTGCCGGAGCCGAGGGAGCACACGTAGCCGTGATACGCCCCCGCTCTCCGTGGTGAGGGCATGGCCCGGGCCCGGATGGTCGCGGACGAGGGTGATCCGGGCGTTCGGCCACGGGAGGAGGGCCCGAGCCAGGGCGGCCCCCGCGCGCCAGCGGCGGAGCCGCTCCAGCGGGCCCGGCACGGCCGGTCCCGGCAGGATCACGTTCACGTCGGTGTCCGCGGGCAGCGAGGCCAGGTATCCGGCGACCCCGCTCGCCGGGTCGGGGCACCCGCGGATCACGTGGAGCGGGATGTCCACGATGGTCCGATGCCACAGCTCCTCGAGCTCGGCCGTCGCGCGCGGATCGCGCTCGACGTGGAGCGCGCGCACCGAGCCGGTCCGCACGGTCTTCGCGTACCGCACGGCGTGGAGGGTCTTGCGGTCCAGCGCGTCGACGAGCAGGACGACGACGGGGGGCTCCGCCGTGCCCGCGGGGAAGGGCTCGAGGGGCTCGAGCTCCACACCCTCCTCGACGTAGCGTCGGTTCATCCGCATCAGCACGACGATCGCGATCGGGACGAAGACGAGGACCGCCCACGCGCCGTGCGTGAACTTGGTCACCGCGATCACGAGCGTCACCACCGCCGTGGTC
>ML214217.1:0-3230 GCA_004366195.1 Actinomycetota bacterium | reverse complement strand
CGTGGATGACGAGTCCGTGTCGCCACCCTGGCTCCCGCACGCGGAGGTGTCGCCTGGCCATGCCGGCCTGCGAGAGGGTGAACGAGGTGAAGACGCCGACCGCGTACAGCGGGATGAGCCGGTGGACGTCGGCCCGGAACGCGACGTCCAGCGCCGTGGCCGCGAGGGCGAGCCCGATGATCCCGTTGGAGTGCACGAGACGGTGCCCTCGGTTGATGAAGTGCCGGGGCATGAAGGCGTCGCCGGCCTGGAAGCTCGCCAGGCGGGGGAAGTCGGCGAACGACGTGTTGGCCGCGAGGATCAGGATCAGCGTCGTCGACACCTGGAGGGAGAGGAACAACCCCGTCCCCAGCGCGCCGCCCCCGAACACCGCCCGACCGATCTGGGCGATGACGGTCCGGCTCTCGGTCGGAACGACGTGCAGCCGGTACGCGAGGAAGGACAGACCGAGGAACATGGCGCCGAGGAGGCTTCCCATCCACATGAGCGTGGTGCGCGCGTTGCGCCACTCGGGGGGACGGAAGGCCGGGATGCCGTTGGAGATCGCCTCGACCCCGGTCACCGCAGCTCCCCCCGACGCGAAGGCGTGGAGCAGGAGGAAGGGTCCGATCGCGCCGATCGCCCCGGCCGCATCGGCGGGCACGGGCAACGGGTGGAGCGCGCCGGCGAACAGGCGCCAGATCCCGGTCCCGAGGAGCAGGGACATCATGAGGATGAAGAAGTAGGTCGGGACGGCGAACAGGCGCCCGGACTCGCGCACGCCCCGCAGGTTCCCCCAGGCGATCAGCCAGATGAACAGGACGGAGAGCTCCACCCGGAAGGGGTACAGGCCGGGGGCGGCGGACGTGGTGGCGGCCACGCCGGCGGCCACCGACACGGCGGCGGTGAGCACGTAGTCGGTGAGGAGGGAGACGCCGGCCACCTGTGCCGCGAGGAGTCCGAAGTTGTCGCGCGTCACGACGTACGCGCCGCCCGCGCTGGGGTACGCCTTGATCGTCTGCCGGTACGAGAAGAGCAGGATCGCGAGGACGACGAGGATCGCGAAGGTGACCGGCATGAGCAGCGAGAAGGCTGCGACGCCGACCGCGGGCACGCCGACCTTCAGGATCTCCTCGGTCGCGTACGCGACCGAGGAGAGGTTGTCCGAGGCGAAGACGGCGAGGGCCGTCGGCTTCCCGAGGCGCTCGTGGACGAGCTGGGAGGTCGGCAGCGCCGGCCCGAGGAGGAGGCGCTTCAGGCCGAAGCCGAGGCCGCGGGGCCGGATCGTCGCACGCTCGTCGGGGTGGTTCGTACCCATCGTCGCCTCCGAGCATCGACGCTGGGGCGTAAGCGGGGCGTGAAGGGCCGGTCACCGGCCGTGAAGATCCCGTGAAAGCGGCTACCGTGTGGGCGTGTGGGACGGCATGCTGCGGCCGGTGAGTGCGTCCCGGATGATCCGCGGCGGCGCGGCGGCGGTGCTGCTCCCCCTCGCGGCGACGGCGGCGGGGCGGGCCTTCCAGCCGAGCGGCGAGATCGCGGCCTCCCTCTACATCCTGGCGGTGGTCGGAGCGGCCGCGGTCGGCGGTCTCTGGAGCGGCCTGGCGGCCTCGGTCGCGTCCTTCCTCGGGCTCAACTACTTCTTCACCCCGCCGCGGGGCACGTTCCGCGTGGACAAGGAGCAGGACCTGGTGGCCCTGGTCGTCTTCCTCATCGTGGCCGGGGTGGTGGCCACGCTGCTCGCCCGGGCCATCGAGGAGCGCTCGCGGGCCGCCCGCCGGGAGCGGGAAGCCCGCCTGCTCCAGTACTCGGCCACGAAGCTCCTCGCCGCCGAGCCCCTCGAGCGACGGCTGCAGGACCTCGCCGCCGCTCTGATCCAGGCCCTCGGGCTCACGGGATGCGCGATCGAGGCGACGATCGACGGGCGGGCGGTCGCGGCGGGCGCCCCCGAGCAGGGGCCGCCCGGGGCGGCCCTCACCGTGCCGATCGAGGCCGGGGGACGCCGGCTCGGGATCCTCCGCGCGAGCCGGCGACCCGAGGACGGGCCCTTCTCCCCCGACGAGGAGCACCTCCTGCGGGCCTGCGCCGGCCAGGTGGCGATCACGCTCGAGCGGGCGCGGCTCGACGAGGCGATCGAGGCGGCGAAGCTCGCCTCGGAGATCAACCAGTTGCGTGCGGCGCTGTTCTCCTCGGTGACGCATGACCTCCGGACGCCGCTCGCGTCCATCAAGGCCAGCGTCACCAGCGTCCTCGGGGGAGGCGTGGACGGGGAGCAGCAGCGGGAGCTCCTGCAGACGGTGGTGGAGGAGACGGACCGGCTGAACCGGCTGGTGGGGAACATCCTGGACCTGGCGAGGGTGCGCTCGGGCACCCTGGTGCCCGCCAAGGAGCGGTCCTCCGTCGAGGAGGTGCTGGAGTCGGTCCTGCACCGGCTCGGCCCGATGCTGGCCGCGGTGCGGGTGCGCACCCTCGCCCGGCCCGATCTGCCCGAGATCATGATCGACCCGGTGCAGATCGACCAGGCGCTGACGAACGTGCTGGAGAACGCGGTGCGCTTCTCGCCCCCCGGCGGGGAGATCCAGGTCGTGCTCGCGCCGTGGCGCGACGGGGTCCAGATCCGCGTCACCGATCAGGGCCCCGGGGTGCCGCCGGAGGAGCGGGAGCTCGTGTTCGAGCCCTTCTACCGAGGTCGGGGAGCGCAGGGGGGCAGCGGTCTCGGGCTCGCCATCGCGCGCGCCATCGTCCTCGCCCACGGCGGCAGGATCCGTATGGAGGGCGCGCCCACCGGCGGGGCGGCGGTGGTGATCGAGCTCCCCGCCGACGCCCCGCCGATCGCCCAGGAGCCGGTGGCGTGACGCGCGTGCTGATCGTCGACGACGAGCCGCAGATCCGGCGGGCGCTCAGGACCAGCCTCCAGGCCCACGGGTACGAGGTCGTGACGGCGGGCACCGGCGAGGAGGCGCTCACGCTCGCGGTCGACGCAGCGCCGGACCTCGTCCTTCTGGACCTCGGGTTGCCCGACCTGGACGGGACCGAGGTGATCCGGCGGCTCCGCGCCTTCTCCGAGGTGCCGGTCATCGTCCTCTCCGTCCGCGACCGTCAGGACGACAAGGTCGCGGCGCTCGACACGGGCGCCGACGACTACGTGACGAAACCCTTCGGCATGGAGGAGCTGCTGGCGCGCTTACGGGCAACCCTCCGGCGGGCGCAGCCGGACGAGCCGGCTCCGGCCGTGCAGCGCTTCGGCGATCTCG
>SIRV01000337.1 GCA_004366195.1 Actinomycetota bacterium | reverse complement strand
ATCCGTCGGATCGGCGAGCTCCTCGCGGCCAAGCCCGTCCACTCCGTCGAGACCTTCGCCGCGATGCAGGTCGACGTGGCCTCGGTCCCGGCGCGGGAGCTCGCGACCATCCTCGCCGCCGTCGAGCCGGCCGACGAGCGCCAGGCGAGGGCCCTCGCGCTCCTCCGAGGCTGGGACGGCGAGCTCGGCGCCGACTCCGCGCCCGCCTGCCTGTACGCGGCGTGGTGCCACCACGTAGCCGAGCGCGTCCTCCGCCCGGCCCTGGGGCACGCCCTGTTCACCCACGCCTACGGGCGAGCAACCTCCACCGGCCGGTGGCGCGCCGTGGTGCTCCCGCACCTCCTCGCCCACCCCTCCGCCCGGTGGTTCGGGGGCGACGGCGAACCCTCCCGCGACGAGGTCCTGCGCCGCGCCCTCGACGACGCCCTCGACGAGCTCGAGGCCCGCCTGGGAGCCGACCCCTCCGGCTGGCGGTGGGGAGACCTGCACCGCGTGATCTTCGCCTCGCCCCTCGCCGTCGTCCCCGGCCTGGGCGAGCTCTTCTCCGCCGGCGCGGTGCGCCAGGGCGGGGACGACGATACGGTGCTCCAGGGCGCCTACGAGCCGGAGCGCCGGTACGAGGCCGTCGTCGTGCCCTCCTGCCGCCAGATCCATGACCTCTCCAGCCCCGATGGCTCGAGCCTGGTCCATCCGCCCGGCCAGTCGGGGCACCCGGGCTCGCCGGCCTGGGCCGACCTCCTCGGAGCCTGGGCCGGCGGAGAGCGGGTCCCCCTGCCCCTGTCAGAGCAGGGCGTGAGGGCGGTCGCCCGCCACCGCCAGGTGCTCCGGCCCTCGGGCTGACCCCCGACGACGGGGTGCCGCACGCGGTACCATCCGGGGCGCCATGCCCCGTTCCAGGTCCCGCCAGCGCGTGCGCAAGCGTCCGTACGCCGCGCCCCCGCCGAAGCCGCGCCCGAAGGAGAGCCCCCGCTGGTACGGGTTCCTCGTCCTCGGGCTCATGGCCGTCGGGGTCGCCGTCATCGTCCTCAACTACATGGGGATCATGCCGGGCGAGGGACAGGCCCTCTGGCTGTGGGTCGGGCTCGGGTTCATCGCCGCCGGGTTCGTCGCCGCCACCCAGTGGCGCTGACCTGCGGAATCACAGGGCTGTAACTTTCCACAGGCGTTTTCCACACCGTGGAAAGCTCGCTCAGGTGCCTCCTCGGCGCTCGAGGCGCATCGGCTCCCCGCAGTGACGCGGCACCTGGAGCTCCCCGAGGCGGGTGATCCGGAGCTCGGTCCCGCACTCCCCGCAGACCAGGTACACGTCGAGCTCCTCCACGTCCTCGGGCTCGACGGGCCGCCGGGGCCCCGGCCCCGAGGCCGCGCGCAGGGCGGTGATGCCGAGCCAGGCGATGGCGGCGGCGATGGCGAGGGCCGAGAGGACGAGGAGGGCCGTGCCCACGCTCACCAGTCTACGGACACCGCCACCGACCAGCGCGAACGCGGTGCCGAGATGTCCAATCGCCCGCGCCGAGGCGGGCCATCCGGCCCCTTGGCTCCTGCCACCGATACGCGAACCTTGAGGTACCCGGACATGAGGAGGCCCAGGGGACCGACGACGACCGTTCCGAGCGCATCCGGCCCCGGCGCGCCCGGGGCCGTCCGATGCGAGGCACGTGGGATCGAGCACCCGGAAAGGATGGGAGATGAGCAGGTACGTCGATGAGCTGATGGCCGACGTCGTGGCGAAGAACCCGGGCGAGCCCGAGTTCCACCAGGCGGTGCGGGAGGTGGCCGAGTCCGTCGAGCTCGCGCTGGAGCGCCACCCCGAGTACCGCAAGGAGAAGATCCTCGAGCGCATCATCGAGCCCGAGCGCGTGATCATCTTCCGGGTCCCCTGGGTGGACGACCGCGGCGAGATCCAGGTCAACCGCGGCTACCGGGTGGAGATGAACAGCGCGATCGGGCCCTACAAGGGTGGGCTGCGGTTCCACCCCACGGTCTACCTCGGGCTCCTCAAGTTCCTCGCCTTCGAGCAGGTCTTCAAGAACGCCCTCACCACGCTCCCCCTCGGCGGCGGCAAGGGCGGGGCCAACTTCGACCCCAAGGGCAAGAGCGACGCCGAGGTCATGCGGTTCTGCCAGTCGTTCATGACGGAGCTGCAGCGGCACATCGGGCAGTTCACCGACGTGCCGGCCGGCGACATCGGCGTGGGTTCTCGTGAGATCGGCTACCTCTTCGGCCAGTACAAGCGGATCCGCAACGAGTTCACCGGCGTGCTGACCGGCAAAGGCGTCGACTGGGGCGGCTCGCTGATCCGGCCGGAGGCCACGGGCTACGGCGCCGTGTACTTCGCCGAGGAGATGCTGGAGACCCGCGGCGAGACGCTCGAGGGGAAGGTGTGCCTGGTCTCCGGCAGCGGCAACGTCGCCCAGTACACCGTGGAGAAGCTCCTCGACTACGGCGCGAAGCCGATCACGCTCTCCGACTCGAACGGCTTCATCCACGACCCCGCCGGGATCGACCGGGAGAAGCTCGCGTTCGTCATGGAGCTGAAGAACGTGAAGCGCGGGCGGATCCGCGAGTACGCCGAGCGGTTCCCCGGCGTCACCTACGTCGAGGCCGACCCCAAGGCCGACCACAACCCGCTGTGGGACATCCCGGCCGACTGCGCCTTCCCGAGCGCCACGCAGAACGAGATCAACGGGAAGGACGCCGCGAACCTCCTCAACAACGGCGTCTACGTGGTGAGCGAAGGCGCGAACATGCCGTCCACCCCGGATGCCGTCGACCAGTTCCTCTCCGCCGGCATCCTGTACGGGCCCGGCAAGGCCGCGAACGCCGGGGGCGTGGCGACCTCCGGCCTGGAGATGTCGCAGAACGCGCTGCGCCTGGCATGGACGCGCGAGGAGGTGGACGCCCGTCTGCACAGCATCATGAAGGCGATCCACAAGACGGTGAGGGAGACGGCCGAGGACTACGGGCAGCCCGGCAACTACGTCCTCGGCGCGAACATCGCCGGCTTCGTGAAGGTCGCCGAGGCCATGCTCGACCAGGGGGTGGTCTGAGGAGGAGGCTCGTCATCTGCGGGAGGGGCCGCGGAGCGCGGTCCCTCCCCCTTTACCTCGAGGCCGATCCGGTGTAGACAAGCACGCACTCGGTGGGGGACCGGAGGGAAGGGAGGTCCCGGACGTGAAGAAGATCGAGTGCTACATCCAGCCGTTCGACTTCGACACGGTCGCCCACGCCATGGCCGTGGAGGGCGTCGTGGGGATGAGCGTCACCGAGGTGCGCGGGTTCGGCGTCCAGCGCGGGTTCCACCGCGGGGAGGAGGCCCCGCCCGGCGAGTACCGCTTCCACCCCAAGATGAAGGTCGAGATGGTCGTCTCCGACGCCGACGTCGAGCGGATCGTCCAGGCCATCCAGGACTCGTTGAAGAGCCACATGATCGGCGAGGGCAAGATCTTCATCTCGCCGGTGGAGGACGCCATCAGGACGCGGACCGGCGAGCGCGGCGAGGCCGCGATCCACTGAGCGGCCGCTCGGGGGCGACGAGGCGCGCCAGCGCCGCGCCGGCCACCGGCGCGGCGAGGAGCACGAGGGGGGCCGGGCCGGAGAGCACCACGCCGGCCAGCCCCTCGGCCACCTCCTGCTCGATCCGCAAGCGCGCCCAGCCCCTGCCGAGGACCCAGGTGAAGCCGCTGGGCTCCTGTTCGGCGTGGATCACCTCGAACCGGACGCGGAGGCCGAGCGCCAGCACGAGCTCGCCCTCGAGGCCCGGTCGGAGCGGGCCCTCCGCGAGCACCTCGCGCAGGGGCGCCCACTCCGGCCACCGCTCCGGGTTCCGAGCGCGAGCCCAGATCTGGTACTTCCCCGCGGCACCTCGCCGGCGGATGCGGACCGTGGCCACGCCTCCATGATGGAACGGCGCGGCGCAGACGTGCGTCTAGAGGTGCGACATGATGCCCTCGGTGACGGAGCGGGCGGAGCGGGCGGCGGGATCTCCCATGGAGGAGCTGTACCGGCGCCACGTGGACGACGCGCTCGCCCTGGGGTTCCTGCTCACCGGCGACCGCGCGCTCGCGGAGGACCTCGTCCAGGACGCGTTCGTCCGGGTGCTGGGGCGCTTCCACGACCTCCGGAACCGGGACGCGTTCTGGTGGTACCTGCGGCGAACGATCGTGAACCTCGCCAACTCGCACTTCCGGCGCCGTCGCACCGAGCGCGCCTGGCTCGAGCGCCAGCGACCCGACCACGCGGCGCCGCCCGGGCCCGACCTCGAGGAGCGCGATCGGCTCCTCGCGGCCCTCGCGACGCTTCGGCCCGAGCAGCGTGCCGCCGTCGTGCTCCGCTACCTGGAGGACCTCTCCGAGGCCGACGTCGCCGAGGCGCTCGGCCGCCCGGTCGGGACGGTGAAGTCCATGGTCTCGCGCGGGATGGAGCGGCTGCGAGAGGAGCTGGGTGATGATGCCTGACCTCGAGACCCGGATGCCGGACCTGCTGCGTCGCGCCGCCGCCGGCCTCCACGCCGACGACGAGCTCGAGCGCCGCACCCTCCGCCGCGCCCGCCGCCGTCGCGCCCGCAACGCGTCGGCCGCGACCCTGGCCGCCCTGGCCCTCGTCGTCGGGCTCGCGCTCGGCGCCCGAGAGCTCGTGGTCTCCGTTCGCACGATCCCCGGGGACGAGGGCTCCACGCCGAGTCCCTCCAGCGACTCCGGCGAGGGGCTGCCCGCACCGGTGCTGCAGACGCGCGAGGCGATCCTCGCCGCGATCGAGGCGCGCGACTTCGACACGCTCGAGGCGCTCATCGACCCCGACCGCTTCGCCTACAACTTCAGCGACGGGCACGACCCCGTGCCGGAGTGGCGCGAGGACCCGGCACCGATCGAGGCGCTCGCGGCGATCCTGCGCATGCCCTTCGCCACGAGGGAGGGCACCCCCGACGTCGGCACGATCTACGTGTGGCCGGCGCTCGTCGACGCGGACCTCACGGACCTGACCGACGAGGAGCGCGCCATGCTCGTCGAGCTCGGCATCTCCCATCGGGACGGCCGGCGGATGCTCGAGGCCTTCGGCGCCTACGCAGGGCCGAGGACCGGCATCGCGCAGGACGGGACCTGGCTCTTCTACACCCTGGGCGGCGACTGAGCTACGGCAGGCGCACGTGGCGCCGCAGGAACTCGAGGACGGCGCCCCACTGGCGGATCTCCTCCTCGACGACGTACGAGGAGTGTCCGGCCTCGTAGCTGTAGACCTCGACCTCGCCCCCCCGCTCCCGCAGCGCGTTCACGTAGTTGTAGGCCTGGCCGGGCACGCACCGCGTGTCGTGCTCCCCGATCAGCACCAGGACCGGCGCTCGGACACGGTCCACGTACGTGATCGGCGAGCGCTCGCGCACGAGATCCGGGATGTCGTGGACCACGCCGCCGAGGAGCGAGCGGTCGTAGGCCTGGAGCGACGGCGCCGACTCATCGTAGGAGGCCGCGTAGTCGCCGACCGGCACCCCGGCGACGCCCGCCGCGAATCGGTCCGGGTGCGTCCCGAGGGCGAGGAGCGTGATGTAGCCGCCCCAGGACCAGCCCCCGATGACGGCGCGCTCGGGGTCGGCCACGCCGCGGGCGATCAGGTCGTCGAGGCCGGCCACGGTGTCCTCGACCTCCGGGAAACCGATGTTGCCGATGATGAAGTCGCGCCACCGCCGCCCGTACCCGATCGAGCCGCGGTAGTTCACCATCGCGACCAGGAACCCGGCGTCCACCAGCATCTGGACGTCCGGCCACCAGGTGTCGTGGTACAGCCAGCCCGGTCCGCCGTGGACCTTCAGGTAGACCGGGTAGGGGCCCTCGCCCTTGGGGAACACGAGCCACCCGTGCACGAGATCCCCCGCGGGGTTGCGGAACAGCCACTCCCGATAGGGGGCTCCTTCCCTCAGCCCGGGTCGCTCCGGCTGGAGGAGGATGCCGCCGCGGTCGTCGAGGAGCCGCGAGGCCGCGTGCCCGCTCGAGACCCGGAGCCACACCGACCCGTCCGGCCGCACGCGGGCGCCGTGGATCTCGCCGCGCGGGTGCCGCACCTCGACCAGCGTGCCGGTCGCGAGGTCCACCTGGTACAGCTGCGGCCGGCCGCGGAACAGGTGCATGACGAGGATCGAGCGGGCGTCCGGCCACCAGTCCACCGGGATCACCTCGCCCGGCAGCTCGAACCGTAGATCGGTCCGCTCGCCGGTCACCGGATCCCACACGGTCGGACGGGTGAGGTCCTCGCGCTCGTGGGCCACGAGCAGCCGCCGGTCGCCCGGGACGGGCGACCAGGCGAAGGCGTCCACGCCGAAGCCGGGTCCGTCGGCGAGCTCGCCGACCACGGAGCCCGTCGCGGCCTCGAGCACGACGAGCTTCCGGTGGATGTTGTCGCCGTCCTGGGCCGTCGAGACGCAGACGAGCTCCTCGTCGGCGGACAGGCCGCCCACCTCGAAGCCCTCGAGGTGGAAGTCGGTCCCGCCGATCGAGAGCGCATCGACGTCCCGGAGGATCTCCTTGGCCGGGCCGCCCCGGTCGGACACGTACAGGCCGAACCCGCTCCGGTCGGCGATCACGCCCACCACTCGCGTCCGTCCGACCGCGAGCCCCTCCGGCCAGCCGACGGGGACCCCGGGCAGCAGCTCGCGCGGTTCGCCACCCTCGAACGGGACGGCGAGCCAGCGCCCCGACTCGTCGCCGGTCGGGTCCGAGAACCAGATCGCCTCGGCCCCGTCGGCGGAGATCGTGGCGTGGATCACGCCGACCGGCTCGTCGCTGATACGGCGTCGCGAGCCGCGCTCCACGTCCCACGTGGAGACCTGGAAGGACCCCTCCTCGTCGGAGGTCAGGACGGCCCGTCCCGGCGCGTACCGGGACCAGTGGGGCATCGTGAGGGTGGGCGCGCGGAAGCGCTCCTGCCACAGCGTGGTCGCGGACATCGAGCGCGAGCCTAGCACGCGCCCCGGCGCTCACGCACCCGGCACCAGCGTCACCCGGACCTCGGCCAGCTGGACGATCGTGCCGTCCGACTCGACCTCCAGGGCCTGGACCGCCCCCGGGGTGCGGGTCGGCACGTAGAACGCGAGCCGCGCCTCGAACCGCCCTCGGCAGCCCGCGCCGCACGCGATCGGGGCGTTCATCGCGGCGAGCTCCGCCCCGGCGCCGTCCACCACCCGCACGAGCACCTTTCCCGACGCCGTCGACGCGACCCCTCGCGCGACGACCGGGCTCAGGACGTCGTCCCCCTCGCGCGGCGAGCGGATCCGGATGTCGCCTCCCGGCACGGGCCGGCTCGGCGTCGGGATGGGGCCGGGCGTCCGCGGGCTCTCCAGCGTCTCGGCCGCCTCACGGAAGGCGTCCGTGCACCCCGGGAGCGCGAGGATCACGAGGGCGAGGAGGATGGTCCGGCGCACCGCACCGATCATGCCACGGTCAGCGGCGGGCGCGGCCGGGGCCCCCCGGCGTCGGGTGCCCATCGGGACCGCTCGGCTCCGCCCGAGGTCCGGACCGTGCGCCGCTCTCGCCGCGCTCGCCAGCGGCCCGTGCGTGCCCGGGCTCGCGCGCCCGGCTTCGGCCGGCCTCCGGCCCCCGCCCCCTCGGCTCCTGCGCGCCCTCCCGGCCGAGCCGGCCGAGGGCGCGAGGCAGGCCGGCGGCCTGCGGGTTCCGTTCGCAGTTCTCCGAGACTCGCGCGATCGCCCGCGCCAGCCCACGGCCCCGGGCGAGCCCCGTCTCCCCCGTCCCGAGCGCAGCCCGGCAGGACGCGTCCGCCTCCAGACCGGCGGGCGGCGTGGCACGGCCCCGAGTCCACCCGTCCCGCGACGCGTCCGGCGGCCGGGTCCTCGTCGGAGCCACGGTCGGCGTCGCCGAGGCGGCGGGCGGAGTGGGGCGGTCGGATGGCTCGGGTCGCTCGCCGCGGGTCGGGCGCCCCGCCAGGGCCACGCTCACGCCGAGCAGCACCAGCGCAGCGACGAGCGCCGGCACGACCGTGCTCCCCCTGGACGGCCCGAGCTTCATCCCTTGCCAGGAACATCGGCCCGGGATGGGGGAAGCTGAAGCCTAGGCCGGGCCCGCCTCGCGCACCGCCCGCAGCACCCGCTCCGGCGTAAGCGGCAGGTCGAGGTGCCGGACCCCGAGGTGCGAGAGGGCGTCGACGACCGCGTTGTGGACGGCCGGGGTCGACCCGATCGTCGCCGACTCCCCAATCCCCTTCACGCCGAGGGGGTTGAGGTCCGTCGGGGTCTCGGTGTGGGCGCTCTCGTAGGCCGGTAGCTCGGTCGCCGCGGGTATCGCGTAGGCCGCGAGGTTCCCCGTCAGCGGGGTTCCCCACTCGTCGTAGAGCATCTCCTCGTACAGCGCCTGAGCGAGCCCCTGCGCGGTGCCGCCGTGGACCTGACCCCGCACCAGCATGGGATTCAAGATCCGACCGCAATCGTCGACCGAGACGTGCCGCAGGATCGTCACCTCGCCGGTCTCGAGATCCACCTCGACGACGGAGACGTGCGTGCCGAAGGGGTACGTGTACTCGCGCTGGGACGGACGGGCCTCCGCGGCGAGCCCCGGCTCGAGGCTTCCCGGGAGCCTGGCCGGGTCCCGCGCCGCGGCGGCCAGCTCCTCCCAGGTGAGCGAGCGCTCCGGCGCGCCCCGGACACCGACGCGGCCCTCGGGCAGCAGGTCCACGTCCTCCACCGCCGCCTCGAGCAGGTGCGCCGCGACCGCCCGGGCCTTGGCGAGCACGGCCGACGCCGCCTCGTGCACGGCGGTCCCGCCGACCTGGAGCGATCGCGAGCCGAACGTCCCCTCGCCGCGCGGCACGGCCGCGGTGTCCGAGTGCAGGACCCGCACCCGCTCCACCGGCACGCCGAGCACCCAGGCGGCGATCTGCGCGAACGCCGTCTCGTGACCCTGGCCGTGCGAGGAGGTCCCCACCCGCACGACGACCCTCCCGTCCGGCTCCACCTCCACCGCCCCGAACTCCCTGCGGCTGAACCCCGTCACCTCCACGTAGCAGCAGACCCCGACGCCGAGCGCTCGGCGCTCGCCCCGGGCTCGGCGCTCGGCCTGCTCGCGGCGGAGCTCCTCGTACCCGACGAGGCGGAGCGCCTCGTCGAGGGCCCGCTCGTACGCGCCGGTGTCGTAGATGCTGCCGACCGGCGTCCGGTACGGGAAGGCGTCGGGGGGGATCAGGTTCCGGCGCCGGAGCTCCACGGGGTCCATGCCGAGCTCGTCGGCCAGGACGTCCATCGCGCGCTCGATGGAGAGCGTGGCCTCCGGCCGCCCCGCGCCCCGGTACTCGGCCACCGGCGTGGTGCTCGTCACGACCGAGCGGCCCCGCGAGGCCACGCGGGGGACGACGTAGCATCCGGGGAGCATGGTCCTCGTCGTCGGGGGCAGGTACGCGGCGATGGGGTACGCCCCGAGGTCCGCGAGGATGTCCACGCGCAGGCCCACCAGGCGTCCGTCGCGCGTCGCACCCAGCTCCACGTCGTGGACCTGCGCCCGCCCGTGATTCAGGCCGAGCATGCTCTCGCTCCGGGTCTCGACCCACTTCACCGGGCGGCCGAGACGGAGCGCGGCCGCCGCGCACGCGAGGTACTCCGGGTACACGTGGAGCTTCGAGCCGAAGCCGCCGCCCACGTCCGGCGCGATCACCCGCACCAGCTCCTTGGGGAGGTCCAGCCACTCGGCGAGCTCGTCGCGGACGTCGAAGGGGACCTGGGTCGACACCCAGACCGTGAGGCCGCCGTCCCCCGGCACCGCGAGGATCGCGTTCGGCTCCATCGGCGCCGGCGCCAGGCGCTGGTGCCGCACCCGGACCCGTGCCACGACCTCCGCGCCGTCGAGCACGTCCTCGTCCCACGCCTCCTCGAAGGCGTGCGCGAGGTTCGTCCCGGCCTCAGGATGCAGGACGGGCGCGCCCTCGGCCAGGGCCCCCTCCGGCGAGATCACCGGTTCGAGGGGGTCGAGCTCGACCTCGACGACCTCGGCCGCGTCCTCGGCCTGCGCCAGGGTCTCCGCCAGCACGAGGGCGATCGGCTCTCCCACGTAGCGCACCCGGTCCCGCGCGAGCACCGGCCGCTCGAACGGCCCCTCGACGTTGCCCGCGGGCGGTCGTGGCCTGAGCGGCAGGTCCCCGGCGCCGTACACGCCGACCACGCCCGGCATCCGCGCGGCCCCGCTCGCGTCGAGGCGCGAGAGCCGCGCATGCGCCATCATGGAGCGGACGAACACGGCGCGGAGCGCTCCGGGCGCCGGGATGTCGTCCACGTAGCGGGCGGCCCCGGTGAGGAACCGCGGGTCCTCGGTCCGAAGCACCGCGCTCCCGAAGATGGAGGTCGTCATGGCGCCACACTGTAGACGAGCGTTCCGCCTCCGCCCCTCGGTCGTCGGCGCGGCGTCGGTCGCCATCCTTGCCGCCCTGCTCGTCGCAGCCCCACCGGCCCTCGCGGACCTGGACGCGAGGCCCGTGGCCACCGGGCTCGCGCAGCCCGTCGGGTTCACCTTCGGCCCTGGACCGACCCTCTGGTACGTGGAGAAGGCGACGGGCGAGGTGCGCGTCGTCGATCTTCCGGCCGGCCGGGACCGGCTCTTCTACCGCGTCCCGCACGTCGAGGCCGCAGGGGAGCGCGGGCTGCTGGGCGTGGCGCTGCACCCCGACTATCCGGCGCGGCCCTTCGTGTACGTGTACGCCACACGCCGCGTCGGCGGCGAGCTGCGCAACCAGCTCCTCCGGATCCGCGAGGAGGACGGCGTCGGCACCCGGCGCCGCGTCCTGCTCTCCTCCCCGGTCGGCTCCGCCACCAATCACAACGGGGGCCGCATCCTCTTCGGCCCGGACGGGATGCTCTACCTCGTGATCGGGGACGGCGCCGACCCCTCCAACGCCCAGGACCTCGCCGATCCCCGGGGCAAGGTCCTTCGCATCGCTCCCGACGGGGCGGTCCCCTCCGACAACCCCACCGGTACCGCCGTGTACGCGTACGGGCTCCGCAACTCCTTCGGCTTCGCGTTCGACCCGCGGACGGAGCGCCTCTGGCTCACCGACAACGGGCCGGCCTGCAACGACGAGCTGAACCGGATCCGCGCCGGCCGCAACTACGGCTGGGGGCCGAGCGCCACCTGCGAGGGCCGTGCGCCGCGGAACACGAACCGCGACGGCCCGGACCCCGTGCTCCCCGAGCTCTACCTCCCCGACGCGGTGGGCATCACCGGCGTCGCGTTCTGCGAGGGCTGCGGGCTCGGCCGACGCAGCGAGGGGCGTCTCTTCTTCTCGGCCGTCACCGACGGGCTCCTCCGTCGCGTCGCGCTCGACGAGCGTCGGGCCGCGGTCCGCGCCTCGCGGGTCGTGTACCGGCACGACCGCGGCATCATCTCGATCGAGGTCGGTCCGCGTGGTCGTCTGTACTTCAGCGACATGTCGGGGATCTACCGACTCGTGCGCAGCGACGCCGTTGCCAGGACCGGCCCGCGGATGCAAGCTGGCAGGTGGAGGTAGCAGGCGTGGACATCGGACCCCCGAGGCGCATCATCGAGGTCGAGCCGGTCACCCTGCCCGTGCCCGAGACGCTCCCGGCGCCCGAGCCGGTGCCTGAGCCCGTCCCGGCGCGGGAGCCCCAGGCTCCGCCCGAGCCGGCGCGTCCGGGCGGACCCGACCGGGCCGAGCCGTCCGAGGGCTGAGCCGTGCTCGAGCTGCTCGTCGCCCCGAGCCGGGAGGCCCTGACCGAGCCCATCGTCGCCTGGCGCACGTGGGTGCTCGCCGGGTCTCGGGACGGCGAGGAGGTCCGACTGCTGCCGCTCTTCGGGGACCGGCGCCCCTGGCCGGTTCGGGAGCCGATCCGCGCATGGTGCGTCCGGCGGGGACGCCACCCGGTCCCCGGCCTGGAGTGCACGTGCGGGGTGTATGCCACGCACGGCTTCGACGGCCTCCGCCGCTCGAGGGATCCCGCCGTCCTCGGCACGGTGGCGCTGTGGGGTCGTGTCGTCGAGCACGCCGCCGGCTATCGCGCCGAGTACGGGTACCCCCAGCGGCTGCGCCTGGTCTGCTTCGTCTGCTTCTTCCTCGCGGGCCCCCACGGCGGGCCCCCGTGCGATGTGGCTGTCCGCCACCGCGGCGGCCGCATCGTGCCCCTCTGCGCTCCGCACCTCGAGCTCGCCCGCCGCTACGGGTACCCGACGCCGCGCCTGCTCGACGGTCGAGCGCTCGAGCGACGCCTCCTCGACACCTACGCGGTCGACCCGCTGCCCCGCGCCTGACGGACCTCGGTCCCTCAGCGCTCGCGCTCGTCCTCGGGCGGAGGGGAGGGGGCCCGGTGTCGCGCCGCCGCCGCCCGGGCCAGGCGCTCCCGGAGGGACAGCCCCTCCTCGGTGGGCGGCGGGGCCTCCGACTCCGTGGCCGCCTCCCCCGCTTCCTCCCCCGCGGGCCGGCGCGGCTCGACCGCCGCCTCTCGCTCCCGGGCGAGCGCCGCCAGCCGCTCGCCGATCGTGGGGCGGCCCTCCTCGAGCTCGGGAGCCGGCGCGCCCTCCGCGGCCCCGGCGGGCGGCGCCGCGGGCGGCGCGACCGGGGGCACAGGCCCGGTGGGCTCTGGGGGTGGCGGCGGCGCGGCGGG
>SIRV01000336.1 GCA_004366195.1 Actinomycetota bacterium | reverse complement strand
GGCCAAGCACCACCTGACGCGGCCCTCGGACCGGCTCCTCTTCCTGGCCGACGTGATTGCCATCGGGCCGCCCGTGCGGCAGGCGGTGAGCGCCGGCGATCTCGTCGTGTACGCGGGGGTGGCGTGGACGATCGTGGTCGGCATGCGCGCCGGGCGACCCGGGGCCGCCCGTCCTCCCGCCCCGGAGGGGGTCCTCGCCGATGCCGTCTGAGGGCCGTCGCCGGGACGATCCGGAGGTCGCCGCGGAGCGGGTTCCGTGGTCGCTCCGTCTGTACGAGGCGATCCTGGTCCTGCCGCTCCTCGCGTGGTTCGGGCTCGAGATCGCCCGCGACCCCGGTCGGGCCGCCGACCCGCTGCTCCTCGAGTGGATCGTGGCCATCGCCATCGTCGATCTCCTCCCGGTGCCGACGACGGTCGGGATCCCCTTCAGCCTGAGCTTCCCGCTCCAGCTCTCGGTCGCGCTCATCTACCCGCCGGCGATCGCGGGCGCCGTCGCCTTCCTCGGCAGCACCGACCGGCGTGAGCTCACGTTCGATCTCCGGCTGGGGCTCGCCCTCTGGAACCGGGCCCAGATCGCCCTCTCGGTCGTCGTGGAGGGGTGGATCTTCCACCACCTCGCGACCCTGGACTCCCCCTGGTACCAGCTCGGATCCGCCGTGCTCCTCGCCGGCGCGGCCGGGTACGCGGTGAACGCGGTGTCCGTCGCCCTCTACATGCACCTCAAGCGGGGGACCCCCGTGCTCGAGCTCCTGCGCGAGATGCACGTCGGGGTGTTCGGGGAGTTCATCCTGAGCTACCTGGGGCTCGCCCTGTTCAGCGTGGTCGTGGCGACGACGTTCGTGCGGATCGGCCCCTGGTCGATCGCCGTGTTCATCGCCCCCATGGCCTTCGCGCGGCAGATGTTCACGCGGACGCACTCGCTCCAGGAGGCCACGGTCGAGCTCGAGCAGAAGACCCGGGAGAACGAGTGGCAGGCCCTCCACGACATGCTGACCGGCCTGCCGAACCGGACCCTGTTCCTCCGCCACCTGCGCGAGTCGATCGAGCGCGGTCCGAGCGGGCAGCGGATGGCGGTCATGCTCATGGACCTCGACCGCTTCAAGGAGATCAACGACACCCTCGGGCACCACTTCGGCGACCACCTGCTCCAGCAGATCGGGCCGAGGCTCTCCCACGTGCTCCGGGAGGGCGACCTCATGGCGCGCCTCGGCGGGGACGAGTTCGGGATCGTGCTGCCGAACCTCCCCGACGACGCCGCCGCGGTGCGGGTGGCCGAGCGCCTCCTCGAGGAGCTCGAGCGACCGCTCACCGTGGAGGGGCTCGCGCTCGACGTCACCGGCAGCATCGGCATCGCCCTCTACCCGGCGCACAGCGAGGACGTCGAGACCCTGCTCCGGTGCGCCGATGTCGCGATGTACGCGGCGAAGGACGCGGGCGGCGGCTACGAGGTGTACCACGCGAGCCTCGACCAGCACAGCCCGGAGCGGCTCACCCTGGTGTCGCAGGTGCGGCCGGCGATCGAGTCCCGCCAGTTCGTGCTCCACTACCAGCCGAAGGTCCGGCTGGCCGACTCGCGCACCGTGGGCGTGGAGGCGCTCGTGCGCTGGCAGCACCCGGAGCGGGGGCTCGTGCAGCCCGATGACTTCATCCCCCTCGTGGAGCAGACGGTGCTGCTGCGGCCCCTCACCTACCACGTCCTCGAGCAGGCGATGCAGCAGTGGCACGTCTGGGCCCGGCGGGGCCTCCAGGTCGAGGTCGCGGTCAACCTCTCCGCGCGGAGCCTCCTCGACGCCGAGCTGCCCGAGCACGTCGCGGCGCTGCTCGACCGATGGGGGATGCCCCCTCGCCTGCTCACGCTGGAGCTCACCGAGAGCTTCCTCATGGCCGAGTCGGCGCGTTCGATCGGCGTCATGGCCGAGCTCTCCAACGTCGGCGTGCACCTCTCGGTGGACGACTTCGGGACCGGGTATTCCTCCCTCAGCTACCTGAAGCGGCTCCCGATCGACGAGATCAAGGTGGACCGCTCCTTCGTCACGAACATGCAGCGCGACACGAACGACGCGATGATCGTCCGGGCGACGGTGGAGCTCGGGAGGAACCTCGGCCTGCAGGTGGTCGCGGAGGGCGTGGAGGACCGGGCCACGCTGCAGGAGCTCACCGAGCTGGGGTGCGACCTCGCCCAGGGGTTCCTCATCGCCCGGCCGCTGCCCCCGGGCGAGGCGACGCGCTGGCTGGAGCTCCACGCCCGGGATCCGTCCCCCCGGCGCACGGCTCCACGCGGTCTGACGCGGCCCGGAGCCTCGCCGCCCCGTAGACTTCGACGAGAGGCCGGTCGCGCCGCGACGCGGCCTGTTCGTGCTGCGCGGAGGACGACGGATGCTGGAGCGGGTGCTCGACGCGCTCATCGCCTCGGAGCCGATGGAGCGGCTCCTCCTCGAGCGCGCCCGTCCCATCGTGGCGAGGGCCGGGGCCGGCGAGGACGCGCTCGTCGCCGCCCTCGCCCGCGCGCTCGAGACGCCGATCCTGGCCGTCTCGGCGGGACCTCGGGAGGCCGAGGCGCTCGCGGGCGGGGTCGAGGCCTACCTCGGCGCCGACCGGACGGCCCTCCTGCCGGCCTGGGAGGCGCTGCCGTACGAGGGCATCGATCCGAGTCCCGAGACCGCCGCCCGCCGCGCGGAGGCGGTGCGGCGCGTCCGCCAGGCCGCCGGGCCGTTCGTGCTCGTCGCGCCGGCGCTCGCGGCGATGCAGGGGATCGTCCCCACCCTCGGCCGCACCCCGCCGGTGGAGCTCGCGCCGGGCCGGACGATCCCGCCGCAGGAGCTGGCCGAGACGCTGGTCGCCCTGGGC
>SIRV01000335.1 GCA_004366195.1 Actinomycetota bacterium | reverse complement strand
GGGACTACCCTAGCGGTATGGTTCTCGGGTCCTGCGGGCGAGGTCCCGGACCCGGTCCTTCAGGCCCGGCGGCTCGAGGATCCGGACGGCCCCGGCCAGGCGCAGCACCAGACGCTCGACCCACTCGAGGTGGGTGGCAGGGAGCACGACCTCGAGCGCGCCGTCCTCCCGCTCGACCTGCTCGGTCGTCTCGTAGTACTCGGCGACCCAACGGGCCTCGGGGGCGAGGAGCAGGCGGACGTCGACGTCGCGCTCGGTGGGCGAGTACAGGGGCCGATCCGCCGCGTGGATCCCGCGCGGCTCGAAGGTCTCCCCCGTCTCCTCCGCCCTGCGCACCCGATCGGCCCGGAACAGCCGCTCCTGCCCCGAGCGGTGGTCGAAGGCCGCCACGTACCAGTTGCCGAGGGCGGTGAAGACCTCCTCGGGGTCGATCTCGCGCGTGGTGACCTCCGCGGACGAGGCCGCGAAGTACTCGATCCGGACCCGCCGGTGCTCGGCCGCCGCCCGTCGGAGGACCTCGAGCGCCTCGGCCTCCCGCCCGCTCGGGGCCGCGGATGTTCGCTCCGGGAGGGCGCCGAGGGTCTCCGGCCCGAGCGCCTCGGCGAGCTTGGCGAGGGCCGAGGCCAGGGCCGGCGCGTCCGGCACCTCCGGCGTGGCGGCGAGCGCCGTCCCGCGGAGGTACAGGGCGAGCGCCTCGCTCCGCGTGAGCCGCAGAGGCCGAGAGAAGTAGTCGGCCATCCGGATCCACACCCGGCCGTCCTGGATCTCGACGTCGATGAGGTCGCCCGGGGTGTAGGGCGGCAGGCCCGACATGAACAGGAGGTTCAGGTCCTCCACCAGCGCCTCCTCGGGGACGTGGAAGAGGCGCTCGAGCTCGGTGAGCTCGACCCCGGGGTGGCGCACGACGTACGGGACGATCGCGAGCAGCCGCTTCAGCCGCTCCGACACCCGCGAGGCGCGACGCCCGCCCTCAGAGCCCGGCAAGGACCGCCTCCAGGCGTCGGACCACCTCGGCCCGCAGCTCCTCCGGCGAGAGGACCACGGCGTCCGGGCCGAAGGACAACACCCAGGCCGCGAGGGAGAGGTCGGGCGTCATCGGGATCCGCACCTCGACCCAGCCGTCCTCGCGGGTCCCCACCGTCTCGGCCTCGGCGATCCCCTTCGTCGCCCACCACGCGACCCGCGGCGAGAGCGCGATGAGCGCCCGCTCCCGCGGCTCGCCCGGCCCCCAGGGGCCGACCTGGACGTGGTCGCTCGCCCGGAACCCCGGGGGTGGTGCACTCCCCTCCCCCAGGTCCTCGAGGTCGGAGGTCACGCGGGACAGGCGGAACGACCGGATCTCGCCGCGCGCCAGGTCCCGCCCTACCAGGTACCAACTGCTCCCGCGGACGGCGAGCCCGTACGCGTCCACCTCCCGGCGCCCCTCCTCCCCCCGCGAGGTCCGGTACGAGAAGGCGACCCGACGCTCCCCCGCCACCGCCTCCGCCGCCTGCGCCAGGCGCCCCTCGCTCGCGTCGCCGACGGCGATGGCAGAGCCGTGCACGCCGGCCAGGATGCCGCCCCCCGCCGCGGAGAGCAGCTTGCGGACGGCCTCCTCGGCCGGGGAGCCCCCGCGCCCCGCGTGCGCCGCCACGAACAGGGCCGAGATCTCCTCGGGCGTGAACGCGATCTCCGGGAGGTAGTAGCGCTCGGGTCGGATGATGTAGGCCTGCTCGACCTCCCAGGGATCCGGCACGACGTCGATGGGGATCCCGAGGTCGCGGAGGATGCCCTTGTCCCGCTCGAACATCCGCTTCGCGGTGTCGAGATCCGCCTGGTCGTAGGCCTCGTGCATCCGCTCCCGGATCTCCCCGAAGGTGAGGGGGCGCTCGGCCTCCAGCAGCAGCGCGACCAGGTTGACCAGCCGTTCGAGCGGGTGCATGCCGGCGGCATCATACTTCCGGGCATGGAGCCGACCCGCCTCGTGCGGCTGCGCCGCGCCACCGTCCTCGGGGTCCTCGCCGAGCGCCCGGGCATCGTGGAACTCGAGGTCGAGGCGGAGGAGGGAAGGGCCCGCGCCCTCGCCTACCCGCCGCTGGTCGGGCCGGTCCGGGTGGGGGACCGCGTCGTGGTGAACACCACGGCCGTGGAGCTCGGTCTCGGCACCGGCGGCTTCCACCTGGTCGTCGCCGTCGAGGGCGGACCCGACACCGACCTCGACCACGGCGGTCGCGTGATGAAGGCACGGTACACGCCGCTCCAGGCCGCCGTGCCCGCGGTGGAGGAGACCCATCGCGAGACCCTGGAGGGGGCCGTCCTCGGCCTCCGGGGCGCCCCGGTGGTCTGCGCGCCCCTGCACTCGATGGTCGCCCCCATCGCCGCCGGCGCCAAGGCGAGCGCAGACGCCCGCGGGGCGTACGTGATGACCGACGGCGCGGCCCTGCCGGGCGCGCTCTCCGAGCTCGTCCCGCGCCTGCGCGAGGCCGGGCTCCTCGACGGCTGGATCACCGTCGGCCAGGCCTTCGGGGGCGAGCTCGAGGCCGTCACGATCTGGTCGGGCCTCCTCGCCGCCACCGAGGTCCTCGGCGCCGAGGTGGTGGTGGTCGCCGACGGGCCGGGGAACCTGGGGACGGAGACCACCTGGGGCGTCTCCGCGCTCGGATCCGGGCACGCGCTGATGGCCGCGGCCACGCTCCGGGGCCGGCCGGTGGCCGCCCTGCGCATCTCCTTCGCCGACCCTCGCCCCCGCCACAGGGTCGTCTCCCACCACTCGCTCACCATCCTCGGCCGGGTCTGCCGGACCGACGTGAACGTCGCCGTCCCGGTGCTGGAGGAGCCGGAGCGCACGGCGGTGTGGGACGCGCTCCGGGCCGCGAAGCTCGAGGACCGCCACCAGCTCGTCGAGGCCGACGGGCGACCGGCCCTCGAGGAGCTGGGGCGGCGGGGCGTGCGCGTGACCTCGATGGGGCGGGGGCCCGCCGAGGACCCGGCGTTCTTCCTCGCCGCCGGCGCCGCCGGGGTCCTCGCCGGCCGGATGGCGGCCGGCTCGCGCCGGTACCGGGACCTCGGCCGCTGAGCCGCGGGCTCACATGTGGGCGATGAGCTGCTCCACGCGCTCGTCCTGGGCCCGGAAGGGGTCCTTGCACAGCACCGTGCGCTGGGCCTGGTCGTTCAGCTTGAGGTGCACCCAGTCCACCGTGTAGTCGCGCCGCTTCTGCTTCGCGTGGCGGATGAAGTCCCCCCGGAGCTTGGCCCGCGTGGTCTGGGGCGGCTCGCGCATCGCCCGCTCGATCGCCCGCTCGGAGACGGCGCGCTTCACCGTCCCCGCCCGCTCCATCAGGTAGT
The DNA here is from genome assembly GCA_004366195.1 of Actinomycetota bacterium. Classification (GTDB taxonomy): domain Bacteria; phylum Actinomycetota; class UBA4738; order UBA4738; family HRBIN12; genus HRBIN12. The sequence goes on along the minus strand of SIRV01000335.1, from coordinate 252 downwards.
AGAGCCCCCGGGTCCGGTTCACGTCGTGGTAGGCGAGGTCGAGGAGCGCCACCTTGGGCGAGGAGAGCGGCAGCCCGTGCCGCTCCCGGTACCGCTCGATCATCAGCATCTTCGTGACCCAATCCACGCGGTCGCCGAGGCGCTCGGGCTCCCCGGCCGCCAGGGCGTCGAGGGCGAGCCGCCACTCCGCGAGCAGCAGGCGGGAGCGCTCGTCCGCGCCCCGGCGCTCCAGGAACCTCGCCACCCGGTCGA
>SIRV01000334.1 GCA_004366195.1 Actinomycetota bacterium | reverse complement strand
GGGGTGGTCCCCCGCGTCACGATGAGCGCCACCACCAGGGGCGTGAGAGCGATGCGAGCGACGGAGACGGCGTTGGGAGCGGTGAGCAGTCGGGCCCGGGCCTCCATACCGGGTCGGACCCTACCACCGCCGTCGGGCCGGCCGGATTTGAACCGGCGACCTTCTGACCCCCAGTCAGACGCGCTAACCAAGCTGCGCCACGGCCCGTGCGCAGGCATCGTAGCAGCCGCGGGACGGCGAGCCGGCGGCGGGGCCGCTACCTGGCGCGCGTCCCGGAGCGTCGGCGCGGCTGCCGGAAGCGTATCCGGATCGGCACGCCCGACAGGTCGAGCTCGGCCCGCAGGCGGTTCTCCAGGAACCGCCGGTACCCCTCGCCGGGATCGCGGCCGCCGAACAGCACGAAGGTGGGCGGCCCCGCCCCGACCTGGGTGGCGTACCGGTAGCGCACGGGACCCGGGCGCTCGTCCTGCGCCCGCTGGAGGATCCGGTTGACCTCGGAGGTGGGCGCGCGGTGGAGGAAGCGCTCCCGGACCGCGCGCAGGGTGGCGACGACCCTGTGGACGCCGGTGCCCCGCAGGGCCGAGATGCGGAGCACCGGCGCGCGCGCGAACGGCGCCACGGCCTCCTGGAGGTCCTTGAACGCGCGGTCCCGCTCGGTCACGAGATCCCACTTGTTGGCCACCACGACGAGACCACGACCGAGCTCGAGCACGAGCGCCGCGATCCGCTTGTCCTCCGCGGTGAACCCCTCGGACGCGTCGAGCACGAGGGCCGCCACCTCCGAGCGCTCGATGGCCCGCTCGGTCCGCAGGGCGCTGTAGTACTCGACGCCGCGCAGGCGCGCGGGCCGTCGGAACCCCGCCGTGTCCACGAATCGGACCGGCCCGCTCTCGAGGCTCACGATCGCGTCGACGGCGTCACGCGTGGTACCCGCCTCCTCGTACACGACCGAGCGCTCCTCCCCCACCAGTCGGTTGAAGAGGGAGGACTTCCCCACGTTCGGCCTGCCGACGATGGCGAACCGAGGCTCATCCGAAGGTCGAGGTTCGGCCCGCTCCTCGGGGAGGAGGGCCACGATCCGGTCGAGGAGCTCACCGGTGCCGCGGCCGTGGAGCGCCGAGACGGGCAGGGGATCGCCGAGACCGAGCGCGTGGAAGGCGGCGACCTCGGCCTCGTCCCGCTCCGAGTCCACCTTGTTCGCCACGAGGACGACCGGAACGGCGGCGCGGCGCAGACGGCGGGCGAGCCGCGCGTCCTCCTCCACCGGGCCCGTTCGGGCGTCCACCACGAGGACGAGGACGTCGGCCTCCTCGGCCGCGCGCTCCGCCTGGGCCGTGACGAGCGCTTCGATGCCCCGCGCCCCCTGTCGGTACCCCCCGGTGTCGACGACCCGGAACGCCCGCCCGCGCCAGGTGGCCTCGAGCTCGACCCGATCCCGGGTGACCCCCGGCATCTCGTCGGAGATCGCCTCCCGCCGTCCGATGAGGCGGTTGGCGAGCGTCGACTTGCCAACGTTCTGGCGGCCGAGGAGGGCGACGCGCGGGGGTTCGGCCATCACGCCTCCCCGATGCGCTCGCGAAGGGCCTCCAGCACGAGCTCCAGGACACGGTCGGGCGACAGGGCCGTCGAGTCGAGCTCGAGGTCGGGCTCGAGCGCGGGGACGTTGCGCTCGTCCTCGCGGTCCCGAGCCTCGATGGACCGCTCGACGGCTTCAAGGGGGGCCTCGCCCAGCTCGCGCGCGCGCCGCGCCGCCCGCTCCTCGGGATGGGCCGTGAGGAGGACGCGGAGGGTCGCGTCGGGGAAGACGACCGTGCCGATGTCCCGGCCCTCCACCACCCCGCCGGCGTGGCCTAGCCGACGCTGCTCGCCACGGAGGATCCCTCGCACTTCGGGGTGCCGGGAGACGCGGGACACCAGCGCCTCGACCTCCGGGGAGCGCAGCTCCGGCGAGGGAGGGGCGCCCTCGATGCGGAGCTCCGGCGGGCGGGTCGACCGGTCGAGCTCGAAGCGCAACCCCCGGGCGATCTCGGCGAGCGCCGCGCCATCGTCCGGGTCGACGCCTCGTCGGATGGCTTCCAGCGTGACGGCCCGATACATCAACCCCGTGTTCAGGTACGGGAGGTCGAGCTCGAGGGCCAGGCGTCGCGCGAGCGTGCTCTTCCCCGACCCGGCCGGGCCGTCGATGGCGATCACGACGGGACGTCCTCGCCGATCTCCCGAACCCTCCACCTCAAGCTCCGAGCTCGGCGCCGAGCGCGCCCAGGGTCTCGACGAAGCCCGGGAAGGAGACGTCCGCCGCCTCCATCCCCTCGACCTCCACCGTACCCCGAGCGCCGAGGCCTGCGATGGCGGCGGCCATCGCCATCCGGTGGTCCCCGTGGGGATCGGTCGTGCCGCCGTCGAGGCCGCCGCCGGCGATCACCAGATCGTCACCTTGCACCTCCGCCTCACCTCCCAGGGCGCGAACCATCGACGCGAGGCCGTACAGCCGATCGCTCTCCTTGACACGAAGCTCCCCCGCCCCCGCGAACCGGGACTCGCCGGAGGCGTGCGCGGCGAGCGCGACGAGGACCGGCACCTCGTCGATGACGAGCGGAAGCTCCTCGGCCGGGACGAGCGTCGGCAGGATCGGCCCGGCCCCGACGACGCGTAGGCGGCCCACGGGCTCGCCGAGCTCCTCGCCCTCGACCTCGGTCTGGATCTGAAGACCCATGCGCATCATCACGTCGAGGAACCGGGTCCGGCTCGGGTTCAGGCCGACCCCCTGGATCTCGACCTCCCCTCCGGTGACCCCCGCCGCCGCGGCGAGGAACGCCGCGGAGGACACGTCGCCCGGGACGCGGGCCGCGAACCCGGGATGCTGGAAGGCAGAGAGCCGGACCCGGAGAGGCTCGATGCGGACCGGCGCGCCGAGGTGCGCGAGGGCTCGCTCCGTGTGGTCCCGCGTTGGGGCGGGCTCGACGACCTCGGTCTCCCCCTCCGCGGAGAGGCCCGCGAGGAGCACCGCTCCCTTCACCTGCGCGCTCGGCACGGGTGGCGCGTAGGAGATCCCGCGGAGCGCGCCGCCGCGGATGCGGATGGGGGCGTGGCCGCCGGTGGTCTCGACCGTGGCGCCCATCGCCCGGAGCGGCCGAGCCACCCGCTCCATGGGCCGCCGGCGGAGACTCTCGTCTCCGGTGAGGACGGCCTCGAACGAGCACCCGGCCAGGACGCCGGCGAGCAACCGCATCGTCGTTCCCGAGTTCCCGCAGTCGAGCGGACGGAGCGGAGCCTGCAGTCCAGCTCGACCTCCTCCGGTGAGCTTCAGGTCGCGCTCGAGCACTCGAGCGTGAGGCTCGTTCAACGTGGAACGCTGAGGCTGAGCGGCGGGAGGAGCGCCTCGCGCCAAGATCTCAAGTTCAAGTCGACCGTGAGGACCGATGGCGGCCAGGCACGATGCAGTGGACCGAACGTCGAGCGCGAGGGGAAGCTGGAGGATCTCGCTCGGGCCCTCGGCGGTCGCCGCGAGGATCAGCCACCGGTGGCTGATCGACTTGTCGCCGGGAACCCGGGCGTGGCCCCGGATCACCGTGCCGGGCCGGATCCGGACGCGCATGGACCGCCTCACGCCAACCGGAGCGGCTCGAACCACCGCTCCCGGAGCACCCGCTCCGCCTCGGCGGCAGCGTCGGCCGCGACGGTGAGGTGCACCGTCCCGCGGCCGCCCTCCGGCGAGTGCACGATCTGGAGGTCCTCGATGTTGACGTCCGCGCCCCCCAGGGCCGCGGTGAGCTCCGCGAGGACCCCTGGGCGGT